>JBOGYN010000374.1:0-2019 GCA_050696855.1 Solirubrobacteraceae bacterium
CGGGTATGGGCCTGCTTCCTCGGCGGGATCGTCGGTCAGGAGGAGGTCGGGCGCGATCAGGACGAGACCCGAGACCCGTGTCGGGTGCTCGGCAGCCAGGATCAGATCGTCGCCGGCGCCGCACCACGAGACGACGACCGCGTGCTCGACGCCAGCTCTGTCCAGCACCGCCAGCGCGTCCTCCGCAGATGCGCGCCGGTCGTAGGCGTGCACTTCGAGCGGCCTGTCCGAACGTAGCCGTTCACGTGGTGTCGGTGCGGAAGCGCGGGTTTCTTCTGTAACTCGCTAGACCCTGCTCGACGGAGGGTGCTGCGTCAGCCGGGAACGAGTGTGGGGATCGGCCGGGAGTGAAGGCTGGCGTCGATCGCGTCGTGTAGGTACTCGGGGGCGGACCGGCCTTGGCGGCGGCAGGTCTCGAGCGTGGAGAGGATCCGTTCGATCCAGCGGTTACCGCGCTCGGATTGGGTGCCGCCGGAGATCCGGCGCAGAATGACCGGCCCGCGCATCGCGCGCTCCGCGTCATTGTTCGTCGGGCTCAGGCCGGGCACCTCGCAGAACGTCCAGAGCGCGGGGTATTCCTCAAGCAGTCCGGCGCAGAAGCGGGCTGTCTTGGGGTGACGGCCGCGTGCGCCTTGCTCGAGCAGGTCGTGAAACCGCTCGCGCAACGGCGCGAGTTGCTCACGCAGCGTGAGGAGCTCCGGGTGCTCGGGATGGTCGGCGCTGGCCAGGGCGGGGGCATGCTCGCGGTGGACCTGGAACACCTGGCCGGCGATGTCGAGCAGCCGCGTGCCGAGCTTGCCGGGTGCGCCCGGACGTTCGGAGATCTCGGTCAGCTGGCGAACCAGATGTGCCCAGCACAGCTGCTGTTGGAGGACATCGAGCCAGTGATAGCCGACGTAGCGGTCCGAGGTCACGAACCCGCCGAAGTCCTCGCCCAACAGCGTCTTCGCTGCCTCCTGGGTGCGGCGTGGGTCGATCCGGTAGCACACCAGCGCGGCGGTGGTCGCCGTCCACAGCCAGCATGGATCGGCCTTGCACAGCCACGTCGTCTCATCCGCGTGCACGGCCTCGGCGAGCTTGATCGCTTCGTGTAGCTCGCGCCACGGGTCGTGCAGCACGCGGCTGACGCGCCGCAGCATCATGTCGACCGCGCCGCTGCTGAGCTCGATCCCGTAGCACTCGCCAAGCAGCTCAACGATCTTCTCGCGCGAGAGCCGGCACACCCCAGTCAGAACCGCGACATGCGCGTGCAACCGCGGCCCGAACGCGCTTCCCGACACGCCCGCCGGCAGCTCCGCCAGCGTCGGCTTGCCGCACTCGGGGCACTCGAGCCGCAGCCGTCGCCACTCGCGCACCTCGGGCACGACCAACGGCAGCTCCCACTGCTGATGGCCGACGGGATCGCCGACGTGTTCCTCGCCGCCGGTGAACCGGTGCCCGCACCCGCACCGCTCCGGCAGACATTCCACCGGGCCGGCGGTCAGCTGCTCCGGCTCGGCCGGCGGCCGGCTGGAACCCTCATGACCCGGCTGCCCGCCCTGCTTGCGCGCTTCACGCCGCTCGCGCTCCAGTTGTTTCTTCGCGCGCTCACGCGCGAGCTGACGGCGCTGCTGACGCGTCAGGGGTGGATCCGAAGACGGCGCCACCGAACTGTTCAACGACGTCTGATTCTGCTGGCGCTCAAGCTCCAAGACACGCTCCCGCAACCCGGCCACCTCATCAACCGCCCCGGCGACCTGATCCAACATGTCAAGCAGCCGGACCACCAGCTCGCGCGCCGGCTCCCCGCCAGCCAGCGCGATCGCTTCAGCATCCGCTCGATGCACGCACGCAAGATTCCATCCAACCAGAAGGAATCCTGCTCACCACCACGACACCACCTGAACGCCTACCCCGGGTTGTGGCAAGCGCACCGCGGCCACGCTGCCTGCCGGCGTCGCAGACTCGCCGTTTGGCACCGGCTTGCAAGCGGCGGTGGTGACCATGACTGCCCGCAACCGGGTGTCACGCCGGGACATG
>JBOGYN010000375.1:0-3063 GCA_050696855.1 Solirubrobacteraceae bacterium
GCGGAGTGCAGGTCCATCCCGACGATCGCGTGTCCCAGCTCGCCGGCCCCGCCCGTCGCCCCCCGGTAGATGCGGCCGCCGAGCACGAGGCCACCGCCGATCCCGGTACCGATCGTCAGCATCACGAGATCCCGGGCGACCATCGTCAGGTCCTCGTCGTGAGCCTCGGCGAGCGCGGCGACGGTGGCGTCGTTGTCGACGAAGACAGGCACCCCGAGCTTGTCGCCCAGCACCTGGCGCAGGGGCACATCGGCGAGCGGCACGTTGACCGAGGAGACCACGCGGCCGCTGTCGAAATCGACCACGGAGGGAACCCCGATGCCGACGCCCTCGAGCTGGTCGCCACGCTGTGACTCGATCATCCTGGCCAGCTGATCGACGAGCGCCTCAGAGCTCGACAAATCGGTGGGCTCGATCAGCGACTGCGACAATTCGTGGGTCCGCAAGCTGGCCACGGCCACCTTCGTGCCCCCGAGATCGACGCCGATCACCTCCGCACTCATCGCGGATCCTTTCCCGGCAGGCCCGCGGCGGCGGCATCGTCCATCAGCACCGTGAGCAGCTCAGCTTCAGGCACCAATAGCGAGGCGGGAACCTGCGCCTCGGGCTCGGCCTGAGGGCCAAACGCCGCGGCGATCGCCTCGGCTTTGTCCTCCCCCGCGGCCAGGAGGACCAATTGGCGGGTAGCCGTGAGCGCGGCCACGGTCATCGAGACGCGCGGCACGAACGGTTCGAGCCCCGCCTCGGGTACCCCGACGGCGAGGCGGTTGCGGACGACCAGGGACGACTGCCCGGGAAACAGCGACGCGGTGTGGCCATCGGGACCGATGCCCAGGATGACGAGGTCGAATTCAGGGGGGCCGGCTGCTCGCAGACGACGCTCGTAGTCGTCGGCCGCGGCGTCGGGACCCAGCTCGCCGTGGATCCGCTCCATCGTCGGCGCAGCCCCGTCGCCCAGCGGCTCAAGCAGCGACTCGCGGATCATCCGGTAGTTGGCGCGCTCGTCGTCGGGCTCCACGCAGCGCTCGTCTCCCAGCCAGAAGGTCGTGCTTTTCAAGTCGAGGCCGACGGCGTCCACGGCGTCCACGAACTCCTGGTAGGCGGCTCTCGGCGTCGACCCCCCGGCCAGCACGATGTCTCCCCCGCCGAGCGCAGCCCCAACCATCAGCGCCGCGCAGGCGCGGGCGGGGTGATCGACGATCTCAAAGGTGACACTCATGCGGCTGGACAGAGTCCCTGGGCGGCCCGCAGAGCAGGGTCATAAGTGGGATCGCGCAGCAACGCCTGGCGGACGCCCTCGCCGAGGATCCCACTCTCGCCGCGCGACGCACCGAGGATCTTCCACTCGCGCACCTCGCCCGCGTCGGTGCGCTCGAAGGCATCGAGGCCGCCAGATCCGCGTTGCAGCGAGAGCTCTGAGCCGTTGGCACACGTGACCGTCACGCCGCCGAGTCCGGGCGCCTCCTGACCGCGGGCGCTGAGGCGCAGCTGAACGTCACCGCTCTCGCGCGTCGCCGCTCCCTCCAACTCGCCTCGCTCACCGTAGCTCAGCGGCGAGTGTTGCCACCCCAGCCGCGAGGCCAGCCAGCCGGTCAGGAGCAGGCCGCTCGCGGTCGAGCTCTCCTGGTGGCGGACCTCGAGGGCGCCCATCCCCCAGAGCATGTCCAGGCGCGAATCAAGGCCGAAGCTGGCCGCCAGCCGCTCGCGCCACGGCGTCGTCCGCAGCCAGGCCAGGTCGACCACGTAGACATCGGAGCAGAGCGTGTTGGCCCGGACAAACGCCTCCGCGGGGTCGGATTGGTCGTCGGAATCGAGCAGGATCACGTCGACCAACGGCAGCAGCCGCTCGACGGCCCCCTCGTGGCCGTGGGGCGACCAGACGACGGTCGGCATCCCGGAGGCGAGCACCGGGTCGACGATCGTCTGCAGCGCGTGGAGGTGCTCGGAGCCGAGTTCGATCTCAACCAGCTCGTGCATGACTCCGATCTTGCCGCGGCCCGGATCCTCGTAGCTGACGGTGGCGGTCGCGTCGAGCTTCGTGCGACCCTCCTCGATCGCGCACACGACCGTGCGTGACGCGTGATAGCGCCCGACTCGCTCGAGCCGGTTGGAGACCTCGCCCTTCCATTCGCGGTCCAGGATCACTACCAGGTTCAGGACTCGTGCGGGCGCCAGATTCTCATTCTCGGCGTGGCGGCGGCGCAGCAGGCGCCGCAGCGCGGCCTCGATCGCATCGGGGTTGGTGTCCTGCTCAGACCAGACGTCCTCGGTCACAGACGCCTCCACATCTGCCCGGGCACCAGCAGCGCGTCGGCTTGCGCCGGGCCGGCCGTGCCCGACTCATACTGGGGCAGGGGCGACTCGACGTCGGCCTCCCAAGCGTTGAGGATCGGGTCGATAATCCCCCACAGGGCCTCGATCTCGTCGTTGCGCGTGAACAGCGTCGCGTCACCGCGCATCGCGTCGAGGATCAGGCGCTCGTAGGCCTCGGGTGATTCGGACAAAAACGACGTTCCGTAGCGAAACTCCATGTTGACGGGCCGAATCCGCATCCGCGCCCCGGGGATCTTGGCCCCGATCGAGACCGATACCCCTTCGTCGGGCTGGAGCGTGAAGACGATCTGATTGGCCTGGATCCCCACCGAGCCCGAGGTCTGGAAGGCGATGTGGGGAACGGGCTTGAGGATCACCGCGATCTCGGTCAGCTTGCGGGCCAGGTGCTTGCCGGAGCGTAGATAGAACGGCACTCCGGCCCAGCGCCAGTTGGAGACGTGCAGCCGCAGCGCCGCATAGGTCGGGGTACGCGAGTCGGCGGCCACGCCCTCCTCGTCCAGGTAGGCCGGGACCTTGGCGCCTCCGATCACCCCGGCGGCATACTGGGCGCGAACCGCCATGCCCTCCACCTGGTCGACATCGGGCGGCACGATCGCCTCCAGCACCTTGAGCTTCTCATCACGCAGCCGGTCGGCGTCAAACGCCGTCGGGGGTTCCATGGCCAGCAGGGCCAGTAGTTGCAGCATGTGGTTCTGGACGAGATCGCGCAGCGCGCCCGCGCCCTCGTAG
>JBOGYN010000376.1:0-2156 GCA_050696855.1 Solirubrobacteraceae bacterium
GCCCTGGTCTGCCGGCCACCGTTGCGCGGCTCACCCGCGGCGCGCGGCGCCGGGGCGCCCGCGGCCGGGGGCTGGCGATCGTCGCCGGCGTGGCGGAGGCCCATGGTGGCCGGCTGGCCGACATGCCGGGCGTCAGCCGGGACGGGGACACCGGCGCGTGCCTCGTCCTCGAGCTCCCCGACCGAGCTAGCCCGGCCGACGAGGCCGCCGAAGCGGCGGCCCGTAGCATCAACAACTGAGCGCCGCCGGCCCTGACGCACACCCCGCGGACGGAAGCGTCCCGGATCTGCACGGTCTCTTGCGGTTCGCCCAGATGCACCCGCGCGTGCAGGATGGACGAATCTCGTAGCGAACCCTCTCCCACCCCGTAATCCCAGTGGTGGTAGAGGGTTTTGGCCATTCTGGCCCCCGATCAACAGAGTTGTGGGGCAAAAGGTGGTGGTTGGGTTGCATTGTGGGAGACAGTGGGTTACTGTGGGCGCCGCTTGTGGAACCCGGGTGGCAGGGCTCCTCCCACTCAGCCACCCGGGTTCTTCAGTTTCCGGCGCAGTGATGAACCCTCTTGACCTTTCGCGGAACTTTCGAACACGCGCTCGACGCCAAGCATCGGCTGACGATCCCGGCCAAGTTCCGCGGGGCCCTCGCCGACGGAGTCGTGCTCGCCGCGTCGCACGAGATCGAGGTGGGCTCGCCGCGCACGGTCTCGGTGTGGACGCCGAAGGCCTACGACGAGTTCACGCACGCGACGCTCGCGGACCTGAATCCGTCCTCGCCGACGGCCCGCGAGCTCAAGCGCTTCTTCTTCAACGCGTCGTTCGACACCGAGCTTGACGCCGCCAACCGCGTGATGATTCCGCCCCAGCTCATGAACTACGCCGGACTGGACAAGGAAGTGACGGTCACCGGCTCGGGCGAGTGCCTCGAGGTCTGGGACCGCCAGCGGTACGCGCAGAACTTCGAGAACGTCCTGACCCGAATCCCCGACCTGGCAGCGAGTCTTGGCGACACTACTTGACATGACGACCACCCACATTCCGGTTCTCGCCGGCGAGCTGATCGACGTGGTCGATCCGCGCCCGGGGGAGACCGCTGTGGACTGCACCATCGGCGGAGGCGGTCACGCCCGGCTGATCGCCGAGCGCCTCGGTCCGGCCGGAACGCTGATTGGGGTCGACCGTGACCCCGCCGCCGAAGAGCATTTCGCCGGCCTGGCGGCCGAAGTCCCGTGCCACACCCGGTTCATCCGCGCCGACTTCGTCACCGGGTTGGCCGAGCTCGGGGCCGAGCGGCTGCGGGCCGACATCATCTACCTCGATCTCGGCATGTCCTCGATGCAGGTGGATACCTGGGAGCGCGGATTCTCCTACGCCTACGACGCGCCGCTCGATATGCGGATGGATCCCGACCAGGAGCTGACCGCCGAGGAGATCGTCAACACGTGGGACGAGCGCCGCCTGGCTCGCCTCCTGCGCGAGTACGGCGAGGAGCGCTACGCGCCCCAGATCGGACGGGCGATCGGGCGCGAGCGCCGGCGCGGCGACATCTCCACCACCCAGCAGCTGGTGGAAACGATCAAGAGCGCCGTCCCGGTGCCGGCCCAGTTCGCCGGCGGCCATCCTGCCAAGCGGACCTTCCAGGCCCTGCGTATCGCCGTCAACGACGAGCTTGGACAGCTCGAGGAGGCGCTTCCCGCCGCCTGGGACCTGCTCGGTCGCGGCGGGCGTCTGGCCGTCATCTCGTTCCACTCGCTCGAGGACCGGATGGTCAAGCGCTTCCTCGCCGCTCGCGCGCGGGGATGTATCTGCCCACCCGAGTTTCCGATCTGCGTGTGCGGACACGAGCCCGACGCTGAGCTCCTGACCCGCCGGGCCGTGGCCCCCACCCCGGGTGAGGTAGCGGCCAACCCGCGATCCCGATCAGCGCACCTGCGCGCCGCCCGCAAGCTGGAGGTACCGCCGTCATGACGCCCACCGCGCTCACCCCGGCTGCCCGCGGTGCAAAGAGCAAGCCCAAGGCCAAGCCGCGCACCACCCAGGGGGCCCCCAAGCGCGCGACCCAGGGCGCCCCCAAGCGCGCGACCCAGGGCGCCCCCGAGCGCGCGACCCAGCGCGCGACCAAGGCGGCGAGCAAGACTTCGAGCGCCCGCAGCGCCGGAC
>JBOGYN010000377.1:0-2077 GCA_050696855.1 Solirubrobacteraceae bacterium
GCTCTAGATGACCGGCTCAGATCCCAACGAGGAGATGCGCGAGGTGGCCCGCGAGGTTATGCGCGAAGTGATGCACGGGGCTCTCGGCGACGCGCCGGCACCCCAGCGCGGCAACGGCCGCGCGACCTACGACCCACCCGACGACGCCGCGATCATTGCCAAGGTTCCCGCTCCGCCGGTCGCCGCCGTGCTTCGTCCGTCGACGTGGAGCAGTCCCGCCTCGCCCGGCGAGGTCATCGGTGACCGCCCCGCGCCCGCGGCGCAGGTGATCGGCGACCACGACGCGCCGGGGCGGGTGGAAGCAGTGACGATCGATACCGACGAGGACCTCGAGCGCTTCGTCAGCGGGCTCGTCTCCCGGGTGTCGAATCCCCGAGACCTGGCGTCCATTAGCACCGGCCGCCTGCGCTTCGCACTGCGCCGGTCCACTCCTTCCGCGGGGGCAGATGCCAGCGCCCCGGGTCAACCTCAGCCCGCAAGGGTAAGGGTCGTGAAGGGGGCGATTACCGAGCGCGCCGTGCGAGACGCAGCGGCCGAGGGGGCGCGGCTCGTGCTGGCCCAGGGCGCCGTGCTCACCCCGCTGGCTCGTGATCGCGCCCGCGCACTCGGCGTCGAGATAGAAAGAGAGCGCAAATGCTGAAGGCAACGGTTACCGGATCGGTCTGGGCGACACGGCGTCTCGAGGCGCTGCCGCCCGGCGCGTTCCTGGAGGTGCAAGGCGACGACGGCGCGCGGTTGATCGCCTTCGACATCCTGGGAAGCGGGCTGGGCGAGCGCGTGCTGGTCGCCAGCGGCTCAGTCGCCTCGGGCTGGTTTGCGCCTGACCACCCACCGATCGACGCGCTGATCATCGGATCTCTTGACGAGGCCTCCGAGGTCCCTTCGCAGGGGTCAACCAAGAGCAAAAGCCAAGCCGGTCAAAAGCAAGGAGATACAACATGAGTGAAGCACTCGGAATGATCGAGACGAAGGGCTACGTGGCCGCGCTCGCGGCGGCCGACGCGATGGTCAAAGCGGCCAACGTGACGATCGTCTCCCGGCAGGAGGTCGGAGACGGGCTGGTCGCGGTTGTGGTCCGCGGCGATGTCGGCGCGGTCAAGGCGGCGACCGAGGCAGGCGCGGAAACGGTGTCGACCGTGGGCGAGCTGATCTCGGCGCACGTGATTCCCCGGCCACACGCCGAGCTAGACAAGCACTTCACCACTCAGGCTTAGGCCGGTCCGGTGCCCGGCCGCCCCGAAACGCCGGTCGAGCTCCGGGTCTACCTCCCGATCCCCGAGCTCGGCCGGCAGTTCGCCGCCTATCTCGGGACCCCCACTCGCGCCCGGGGGTACCCGCCGATCGAGGGCGAGCATGCGCTGATCGTCGAGGTTGCCCCCGCGCTGGCGATCGAGCGGGTGATCGATCTCGCCCTCAAGGCGGTGCCCGAGGTCGAGCCCGGGATTCACTATGTCGAGCGCCAGTTCGGCGTGCTCGAGGTCCACGCGGCCGATCCCGGCGACGTCGAGCGGGCGGGCCAGGCCATCCTGAACGGGATCGGTGTGCGCGCGCAGGACGCCCTGCGTCCGCAGGTCACCTATATGGACGTGATCGAGAACGTCACCGATCGCCACGCGGTGATTCTCAATCGCAGTCGCGAGGCGTCGATGCTGCTGCCCGACCAGACGCTCCTGGTGGCCGAGATGACCCCGGCTCTATTTGCCGCCGCGGCCGCCAACGCGGCCGAGCGAGCGGCGCCCGCGCTCACGCTGGTGCATGTCTCGATGATCGGGGCCGCCGGGCGTCTCTACCTCGCCGGGGAGACCTCGGATATCGTCCTGGCCCGTGACGAGATCCGTCGCGTCCTCGGGGCGGTTGCCGGGCGTGAGCACTGACCGGACATGAATCAGGAGCCCGACCACACCCACGAGCTGGCGCTGGGAGCGCTGCGCCGGTTTGATCTCGACGCGAACGCGACGGCGACGCTCTGCAACGTCTCTGAAAACCACACCTACCGCGTCGATGATCCCGCCACCGGCTCGCGCTTTGCGCTGCGGCTCCACCGCCCGGACTACCGCACCGTCGCCGAGATCGAATC
>JBOGYN010000378.1:0-8030 GCA_050696855.1 Solirubrobacteraceae bacterium
GGTCGAAGACCCCGTCGGGGAACTGGTCGGGGACGGCCCCGAGCCGGAGCTCCACGTTGTCGTGGCCGGACAGCCGCAGCCGCGCCCGGCTCAGCGCCGTCGGCGAGGGGTCCAGGGCGATTACCGCTTCACAGCGGGCCGCAAGGGCATCGGTGAAGACGCCGATCGAACACCCGACCTCGAGCGCTCGCGCGTACCGGCGCTGCTCGAGCGCGGCCAGCGTCCGGGCGTACTTCGCCGCCTCATAGGGACTGGATGAATACCGCCAGGGATCAGCGCTGTCGGCGTACAAGCGCTCGAACACTTCGGGGGGCGTGCGGAGAGGAGCGCTCATGGGAGGCGGCGGGCGAGCTTGCGCCCTCCCAGGCGCAATACGTGCCGCGAGCTCTGAGCCCCCCAGGCCCCACGCAGGTAGTCCGAGAAGCTGGCCGGACGCTGGGCGGGAGGGGCAAACTGGGCAAAGCGTCGATACCGGTCCAAGGACATGAGGGCCATGTTGAGCGGGCTCGGCGGCCGGGCCGCAACGGCGTGAACGGTCCGTTCGAAGCGCAGCCGGGGACCGGCGCCGAGCCCCTTGACCACCCACTCGGGAACCTCGGCGCCGAGCGCCGTGCGCAGCCAGCTGAGCGCGTGTCCGACCGAGACCGTCAGCCGGCGAGCCTGGGCGCGATCGATCACGCGCGCCCAGTCGAGCTCGTCCCGGCTCGAGCGCATGAGCATCATCGCGTCGACCGCCCAGCGGGCGTTGCTGTCCGGATGCCAGCGCATCCCGTGCGCGCAGACGTGCAGGAGATGATCGCTCGGCGCCAGGGTCGCGGTCGGCGTATCGATCAGCTCGAGGCCGACCCGGGCTTGCCACAGGTCGGAGTCATCGGCGGACTGCATCAACGAGTACTCGTGGAGGTCGATCTCGGCGCCGAGCTCATCCTCCACGTGCACGCCGTAGGCCAGCGGCCCTTGGCCGGTTCCCTGGCTGGGGAGCAGCCGCCAGCCAAGCTCGGCCAGCGGCGGCAGAGCCCCGGCGAGCGCTCCAGGCGTGATCAGCAGATCGATGTCCCCCATCGGGCGCGATCCGAGGTCTGGGTAGTGCAGCAGGCACAGGGCGGCGCCCTTGAGCACGAGCACCTCGTGTCCCGCCCGCGCGAGCCGCCGCACGACGGTGGCCGCCTTACGCAACGCCAGCTGGTTGGTGTACCAGGCCCGACGGTGCAGGCCACCGGCGATCTCCAGGAGCGGGTCATCGGCTCCGAGGCTGCGCAGCGGCCGGTAGGCGGTAGCCATCAGCCGGCCGTCGGCGGCTCCGATCTGAGCTCGCGTGGTCCCAGATCGCCACCGGTCCCACGCGCCGCGGGCCCGCTCGTCTCCCCACACGGCGGCCCCAACGAGCAGCCGCTGTCGCTCGTCCGGCCAGCAGCCGAACGCCGCCGTCCCCCAGAGTCGGTGCATGGGGCGAGCCTATCGCAGCCCTATCTATGCTCACCGCGTTGTCAGAGCGCGTCTTCATCCTCATCTTTCACGGCGTCGGAGAGCCGCCGCGAGCGCTCGAGCCAGGCGAGGAGCGTGTCTGGATCTCCCGCCGCGCGCTGGGCTCGGTGCTCGACGCGGCTGCTGAGCGCCGCGACGTGCGGCTGACCTTCGACGACGGCAATCGCTCCGACTACGAGCACGCGCTCCCCGAGCTGCTGGCCCGCGACCTGCGGGCCACGTTCTTCGTGGTCGCCGACCGGATCGATCGAAACGGTTTTCTGAGCGCGGCGATGATTCGGGAGTTACTCGATGCGGGGATGACCGTGCAGTCGCACGGGATGCGTCACCGTCAGTGGCGAGGACTGGACAGCAGCGCCCTGGACGAGGAGCTCACGCGCGCCCGAGGCGTCATCGAGGAGGTCACCGGCCGCGCCGTGAGCGAGGCTGCGCTGCCCTTCTGCCAGTACGACCGCCGGGTCCTGAGCGCGGTCCGGTCGGCTGGCTACGCGCGGGTCTACACCTGTGATCGCGGCCCCACCGACCCCGACGGCTGGCTTCAGGCCCGCAACCAGATCTCCCGGGGGGAGAACGGGCGCCGGGTGCAGGAGATCACCTCACCGCGCCCGCTGACCCGGCTCGAGATCGCGCTCAAGGCTCCGATCAAGCGGTGGCGCTAGCCGGCTGACTGCAGGACGGCGTCGAAGGACTGCATCAACTCGCGGGCGTAAGTGGCCGAGGACCTGGTGCCGTCATCGACCAGGGCTCGAGCCCGGCGCCCCATCTCGGTGGCCACCTCGGGGTTCTGGTCCAGATACTCGATCGCGTTGCGCCAGCCCTCGATGTCTCCGGGCGCCACCCAGATGCCGATTCCCAGGGCCTCGACGTCGATGTCCAGCCACGGATTGCGAGTCACGATCATCGGTTTGCCCATCCCGAGGGCATCGGCGATGCCCTGGAGTCCGTTCATCGACCAGGGCCACCGAACGTGCAGGGGAATGGCCAGCGCGCGAGCCTGGGCGTAGATCTCCACCAGGTCGAGATGGCTCATGCGACGGCCGGGCTCGAAGCTGATCAGGCGCGTGTTCGGACCTGCGGGGGCCCGCGGCGCGTGCTGCTTCGGACAGACGATCGTCGCCGGTACCTCGGTCTGGCTGGCGGCGCGAGCGAACGTCTCGAGGTCGCGCTTGGTGTTGCCCGCCGCCACGACTCCTCGCCCGAGCCCGGTGTCGGTCGGATACCAGTCGGGGTCGGGCCCGTAGCTCAGGCCGCGGGTTCGCTCATCGGTACCGGCGATGGCCGCCAGGTCCCGGGCCACCGGCGCGGTCAGCGCCGGATACGCGTCGACTCCGCGCAGGAGCCGACGCATCAGCGGCCGACGGGCCCGGCTCAGGCGCCCGCAATCCAGCGGGTGGTGGACAACCCAGACCAGGGGCCGGGCCAGACGCCCCGCAGCTCGGAGGTAGCCCAGCGACTGGCCGACGTTCTGGTTGGCGCAGTAGATCAAGTCCGCCTGACGGACCTCACGCCAGGCGCTGTACTGCTGGTCGAAGTCGCCCAGTGGCACGGGTGAGCGACGGGTCACACGGTTAAGGCCCTGGCGCACGACGGAGCCCCGGAACGGCACCACCGTCACTTCGTGCCCGTGGCGCTCGAAGTGGTTGAGCCCATGGAGAACCTGGTCCGGAGAACGCCCGGCGGCAACCTCGCCGCGGGCGCACTCGAAGTCGTAGGGGTTGAGGACGAGAATGCGAGCCACTGGTCACACGGCGCCGTGATACCGATCGGCGTCCGCACCCATCGTCGGTACGCTACCTGCCCTCGATCGTCTGCCACCATTTGGTGACATTGTCAATCGATCCAGCGAACGAGCGAACCATGCCCGCGGCACGCCACTCAATCGTCGATCCACGCCGCGTAGTGCACGAGACGATCGAGGAGGAGACGATCCTCATCGATCTCGACACGGGCACGTACTTTAGCCTGGCCGGATCCGGTCCTGAGATCTGGGCACTGGTCCTCGACGGGCGCTCCGACGCGGAGGTAATCGCCGAGATGGGCCGCCGGCACGGCTCGGACCCTCAGCCGGTGGCGAGCCTGACCGCCGACCTGATTGAGCGCCTGCACAGCGACGGTCTCCTGACCGAAGCCGAGCCGGACGGCGACATCGAGCGCGACGACGCCGCCGCCCCGTCCGTCGTCTCGACGCCAGCGCCTGCCACGGGGCCGCCCTTTACCCCCCCGGTGCTCGAGCGCTTTACCGACATGCAGCACTTCCTGATGCTCGACCCGATCCACGAGGTGCACGACGGCGGCTGGCCGCACGCTCCCGCGCCGACCAAGGAAGGTGCCGAGCCACCGCCGCACGCGACGTCCCGGGACGTCGGTTGACCGTCGTCCCGGCAGCTCGGGCCACGCCCGACGGCTACTTCACGAGCCTCCGGGAACGCTACGAGGTCGCCGCCCAGCGCTGCGGCGAGACCTGCCGGGACCTGGTCATCGGCCCCGGTAGGCTCCGCGTCCGTTTCGCCGGCTCGGAACTGGCTGAGGCGCTCCTCGGTCCGCTGCAGCGACTGGTGGCGCCGCCCGGCGACCGCCCAGACGCGGAAATCCATGTCTGGGACAGTGCAGCCAGCGAAACGCCACCGCCCACCCTTCCGCAGCCGCCTGTGGGCCCGGTCGGACCCGGCGAAACCCCTCGCTACCGGTCGGTCTACGCCCAGGAAGGCGAGCACCTGGATTCGCTGGCCATGTTCGACACCCGCGAGCGCATCGGCCGCTTCTGGTTTGCCGATCGCAGCCAGATCCGGTGGTACGAACGCGCCGAGCCGCTGCGCACGGCCATGCACTGGGCGCTGACCAGCCCCAAGACCTTCCTCGCCCACGCCTCCGCAGTCGGCGACGCGCGAGGCGCGATCGTCCTCACCGGCCGAGGCGGCTCGGGCAAGACCAGCACCACGCTGGCGGCGCTGGACGCCGAGCTCCGGGTGGTGGGAGACAACTACGTTCTGGTTTCCCTGACCGACCGCGGGTCACGGGTCTACGGCCTGTTCGGAACCGCCAAGCTCTGGCCGCCGACGCTCGATCAGCTTCCATGGCTGGCGCCCATGGTCGTCAACCCGGCGGTGGCCGCGCAGGAGAAGCTGGTCGCCGACCTGGGCCGCCATCGCCCGGACGGCCTGGCCACCGGCCTGCCGGTTAGAGCCGTCGTCGTCCCCCAAGTGGCCGGCTCGGGCTCCACCCGCATCAGCAGCTGCTCACCCGTGCGAGCGCTCCTTGCCATGGCTCCGGCCACGATGTTGCAGCTCCCGCGCACCGACCGGGGCTTCTCGGGCATGTCCGAACTCGTGCGCCGGGTTCCAACGTTCGAGCTTACGCTCGGGAGCCAGATCATGGACGGGCCCCGTGCCCTCTCAGAGCTGCTCACGGACCTCGGCCGATGACCGCGCCGGTTCCGCGCATCAGCGTCGTCATTCCGGTCTTCAACGGCGAGCGCCACCTAAGCGAGGCTCTGGAATCGGTGCGATCTCAGGGCTTTGACGATCTCGAGATGATCGTCGTCAATGACGGGAGCACCGACGACAGCGCAGGCGTCGCGCGCCGCCACGGCGCCCGAGTGATCGACTCCGAGCGAGGCGGCGTGGCGCGGGCCCGCAACGTCGGTCTGGCCGCCGCCCGCGGGGAGCTGATCGCCTGGCTGGATGCGGACGATGCCTGGACGAAGGACTCGCTGCGGATCCGGGTGACGTACTTGGAAGCCCATCCGGAGATCGACTTCGTCTATGGCTCGATGCAGGAGTATCCCGATCCCGATCGTCCGCCGCCCGATTGGCTGCCCCCCAGCCGCGTCGCCGACCCGGTTGGGTTATTGCCGGTGTTCTTGATCCGCCGCCCGGCGTGTGAGCAGACGGGCTGGTTCGAGGAGACGCTGACCATCGGGGAGGACCTCGACTGGATCTCCCGCCTGCAGGACGGTGGATTTCACGGCGTCCGGCTGGATGCCGTACTCATCCGCCACCGCCTGCACGCCGACAGCACGATGATCCGCCATGCCCACGACTCCGTGCCGGCGCTCAAGACGGTGGTGAGAAGGTCGCTGGAACGAAAGCGTCAGCGATCACCGTGAGCCAGCCGACCGTCAGCGTGGTGATTCCCGTCTACAACGGGGAGCGCTACCTGGGCGAGGCAATCGAAAGCGTGGTCGTCCAGCGCGGCGCCACGCTGGAGGTGATGGTCATCGACGACGGCTCCACTGACGCCAGCGCGGCGCTGGCTGGCAGCTTCGGCCCCCCCGTACGGTGCCGACAGATCCCCCATTGCGGCATTGGCGGCGCTCGTAACGCCGGGCTGCGCGGTGGCCACTCGGAGTTCGTCGCTTTTCTCGATGCCGATGACCTCTGGACACCCAACGCCCTGGCCGAATTGCTGCCCGCCCTCCTGGGCTCCGATTACGATCTGGTGTTCGGGCACGCACGCCAGTTCGTCAGCCCCGAGCTCGAGCTGCCGACCCCAACTCCGAGCCGGTACGGCGGCGAGCTGGAACCCGGTTATGCCGCCGGGGGGGCGCTGATCCGCCGCGACGCGCTCAATCGCGTCGGACCCTTCCACGAGGGTCTGCGCAGCGGCGAGTTCATCGACTGGATGGCCAGGGCACGTGAGCTCGGGCTGCGCGAGACCCTGATCCCGGCGCACGTGCTGAGCCGGCGGATCCACGGCTCCAACCACGGTGTGCGACGGGTCGACGCCCGGACCGACTACGCCCGGGTCATGAAGTGGGCGCTGGACCGGCGCCGCGCGGCCCCAACCGAGGACCCCGAGAAACCCGGAGCAGAGCGGTAGCGACCCAGGCCTTCGCTGCGCAGCAGTCAGCGCCGGTGGCGCCCGTGGCGCCCGTGGCGCGCGGACGCGAGGCGACGGATCGAGACCCTGGTGGTGTAGACGGTGGTGCCGGTCGCCGGCCCATCGGCGGGGTACTCCTGGACTGTGTTGGACGGACCGAGCGTGAGCGCAATCGTCAGCCGCCGACCCCGGCCGGTCCGCGCGGTCCCGACCGTCGTCGCGGCGGCCGAGTGGACGGTGACGCGATAGCGGGCATGCCGGGCATAGCGAGCCGGGTGCGGACCGTCGCCGAGCCGCTGCCCGCGAGCGTGAAGCCGTTTCGCCCCGCCCGGCGTAGGGTGCTGAACTCGCGGACGGCGCGGTCGATGTTCACCCGCCAGCCGAACACGGTGTAGGCGGCATCGGCGCTGGTGTAGGTGACCGCCGCGGGAACCGGAGAGGGGTGGGCGAACCTGTCCATGACCGCCCCGATTGACCACTGCAGATCGCGTTTCCAGTACGGCCAGCTATGAGTGCCCGGACCGTAGTCGGTGAAGGTGCTGGGTATGCCCAGGGCCTGAAGGCGGGCGTGAAAGAGCGTCGTCAGCCGGTTCACCCCGGCCTCGATCACACTCCCCAGCGGGTTGGGAAGCGGCGGGTCAAAGGGTCCGGACTGCCCGTTGCCCGTGTAGATCACCAGGCCCAGGCCGCGGAGGTTCTCGGCCAGAGTGGCCGGGTCGTGCGCGGCCCAGTTGATCTCCTGGGTGGCCCGAGGCCCGAACAACGAATTGGGGGGGACGCCGTCAAGCCCGGTTTCGGTGGCGTTGATGACCGGCGTGGCGAGGGCCTGGGCCTCGGCGTCATAGGCGATGTCGGGCGCGCCCGAGAACGACAGGGCGCTTCCGAACAGGTCCGGATGGCGGGCCCCGTAGCTCATCGCGCAGAAGCCGCCCTGGGACAGGCCGGCGATCGCGCGGCCGCGGCGGGCGGCGATCGTCCGCAGGTTGCGATCGATCCACGGGATCAGCTGATCGATGTGGAAGGTCTCCCACTCCGGCGGTCCGTAGGCACCGCCGTTGTAGGAGTCCGTACACCAGCCACCGCCGTTGTCGTGCTGGGCGATATCGGGCATGACCACGATCAGGGGCCGGCCGGCCGTCGTCTCCTCCGCCGCCCCCATCGTCGTCCAGTCGGCCGCGCCTCCGCTCGTACCGTGCAGCAGGTAGAGGACGGGGTAGTGACGCTTGGGGTGCGCGGCGTAGTCGGCCGGGAGCAGGACCCGCACGCCCGCCGAGCCGTCGAGAGCGCCGGTGGTCACCGTCAGCGACAGCAGCCGGGGATCAAGCGCCGTCTGGGACGCGACCTGGATCCCGTCGGATGACGCAAACGTCGGCGGGGCGGCGGAGGCCGAATCAGCGGCGACGGCCGCGGCCGCCGTCAGGACCAGGGCCAACGTTCGGACTCTTCTCACGACGGCAACGTTATCGCCCTGCGGCCACGGCGCCGCGGTTACCTGACGGGTAATCGACGGGCTGCCGACGGGGTGAGACCGTGCTGGCCATGAGCACTAGATCACTCCCCACCTCCCCCTGGCCTCCGAGCCCGGGCGTCTGCGCCGGGACCGATCTGGCGCCGCGAGCCGTATTGAGGTCATGCGCCACGCCGTCTCTGTCCTGGCCGCGGCCGCCATCCTGGCGGGCGCCGTCGGCTGGGCGTCGTCGAGCCCACGCCAGCCCGCGGCCCGGGGG
>JBOGYN010000379.1:0-1690 GCA_050696855.1 Solirubrobacteraceae bacterium
TGCGCCGAGCGGTCCTGCCACAGCGTCCGCAAACTGAATCTCGATGAATCGGCGGTCTTTGACGACGATCACGTGAACCGCTCGATAGCCGAGTCCAAGATCGCGTTATATCTCGCCGTCGACGAGCTGAAGCTGGCCGTCGGCTCGCCGCGCGCGCTTGATGGCGACGGTGCCGTCGTAGATCTCGGGTTCGTGAAACGCCTGCATGAGCTTGTGATGCGCCCGGTGGCGGAGCGCCTGGTGTTCGTGATGGACGGCGGCGGCGTACTCCGCAGGATCCGTGGGGCGCTCGTCGGGTAGTCGGCGAGCGAGGATTTGGCGCGCTGCCCACGCGTAGACGGCATTCGCGGCCGCTTCCACCTCGAGCATCCGATAGGGCACATACTCCGCGACCCGCTTTGTCGGGTACCCGCCGCGACGGGCAGCTCGCTCAAGCTCCCGAAACTCCTTTCGTCCCTCGTAGACGGTGACGATCCCAGTCTCGGGGTCGAACTCGGCCTCAATCTGCTGGTCGTCATCCTTGCGCGCAATCTCCCGCACCCACCCCGACGCGCGGTGGCGGACGATGATCACCTCAAGCTGTGCCTCGTGCTCGCCAGCAGTTGCAGTAACGATCAGGCGGGAGCCGGGCTCGACGGTCACCTTCGCGCGGATGCTCCCGGCGATCGCTGACAAGCCGCGCGTACCAGGCTCGGGGAACACGGTGGTGCGTAGGGAAAGCGAGAGGCCAGCGTCGATGTCGACCTGGACCTGGGTACCAGGAAGGACCAGGTCAGGGTTAGCGTGGATCGTGATCGTGCGCTGCTCGCCGGGATGCAATCTGATCGGTGACTGCTTGAAGAACAGCGCCGCGACCACCGCGGGTGCGAGCGGCTCGGCGGATCCCCGCTCGCCCGCGTCCTCGAGATCGTCGGGAACGACGGGCGCTTCGCTGTATTCGTCGGGGGCGGTGCTCGCGGGAGCGCTGCCGGGCTCGCGGCCCCTGCTGCCCGGATGATCGAACGCCGCTCTGAGCGCGTCGTTCAGTGCGCGAAGGCCGACCTGATCACGCGCAGTGATTGCGCGAGCTGTCCCGATCAGGTGGGCGCTCGCGCGACGTTCCTCGTCGGCCACGATCGGCTTCAGAACCCGATCGATCGCCGCATAAAGCTTCTGGACGAGCGGGTGGTGCTCGTTCAGGCCCGACCGGTCAACCTTGACCACCAGCTCCGGGCGCGGCGCATCCAAGGCACGGCGCTGCAACAGCTCGATCTGCTCACACACCACCTCCCCGTAGAGATGTCGGGAACCCACTCGGCCCTCGCATCCGGCCAGCGTCGTCTCGTGCGCTGCACGACCCGAGCGGATCGTCAGGCCGCCGCGACGAGTCGCGCGAGAGAAGCCGACCGACAACGCCTCACCGGCTCGCCTGACCGTGATTCGGGCGGTGACGCCGGTCGTGATGTCGATCTCGTCATCGAATAGCACCGGCCGCTCCTGGTCCGGCTCCGGGGCCGGGTAGGAGACGAGCTCAAGTGGTGCGCCAGGCAGGTCGAGATACAACTCCCGGCAGGGGTCCTCAATGATCGGACGCAGCTGCACCAACTGCGAGACGAGCGCCCGCAGCCGTCCGGTCGCCGGCAACCGCGGATCGGCAAGCGGGACGGTCACCCTGGTCCCGGATTCGGACACCCCGAGCGCATGGAGATCC
>JBOGYN010000380.1:0-1877 GCA_050696855.1 Solirubrobacteraceae bacterium
CCTGGAGCTGGCTCTGCAGCTTCTTCGGGAGTGGGTGCGAGGATGTCGCGACGATCTTCGTCGCAGGCACGCCCAAACAGACGAGGCTCTGATGCGAGTCATCACAGGCCCCGGTTGAGGATCGGCGGATTCAACTGGTCCTCGCAACGCTTGAGCTTGGAGGGTTGCGATGGGCAGGTCGAAGGAGTGGTTGGCAGAGATGACGGGTCGACCGCCGATGTGTTCGCCGGGTCGGCCGCCGGTGGCGTCTCGGGTGGATCGTGTGGTGTTCTGGCTGGCGATCGGCGATGGGATGACGACGACGGAAGCGGCCGAGCTGGCTGGCGTGTCGGAGGCGGTTGGCGTCCGATGGTTTCGGGACGGTGGCGGGATGCCAACTGTCACGCTCGCCCCGTTGTCGGGGCGCTACTTGTCGTTTGCTGAGCGGGAGGAGATCGCGCTGCTCAGAGCACAGGGTGCTGGGGTTCGGGTGATCGCCCGGCGGATCGGGCGATCACCATCGACGATCTCCCGGGAGCTGCGCCGCAATGTGGCCACGCGCAACGGGAAGCTCGAGTACCGCGCGTCGGTCGCGCACTGGAAGGCGGAGCTGATGGCCCGCCGGCCGAAGACCGCGAAGCTCGTGGTTGATGGCCGGTTGCGGGAGTACGTCCAGGATCGACTGTCGGGGCAGGTCCACCGGCCGGACGGGACCGTGGTCCCGGGGCCTGCGATCAGGGCGTGGAACGGGCGCAACAAGCCTCGTCGTCAGGATCGCAGGTGGGCGAACGCGTGGAGTCCTGAGCAGATTTCCAATCGGTTGCGCCTGGACTTCCCGGATGATGAGTCGATGCGGATCTCCCACGAGGCGATCTATCAGGCGCTCTTTGTCCAGGGCCGCGGGGCGCTCAAGCGAGAGCTGGTCGCGTGCCTGCGGACCGGGCGGTCACTGCGGGTGCCAAGGGCTCGCACGCAGCGCGGCAAGAACTTCGTCAGCGACGAGATCATGATCAGCGAGCGGCCCGCGGAGGCCGAGGACCGGGCGGTCCCGGGGCACTGGGAGGGGGATCTGATCCTCGGGACCGGCCACTCCGCGATCGGCACGCTGGTCGAGCGCACGAGTCGGTTCACGATGCTGCTACACCTCCCGCCGCCCGAGGACCGCCAGCCAAGGGCCAAGAACGGGCCGCCGGTCACCGGGCACGGGGGCGAGGCGGTCCGCGACGCGATCGCCGCCGCGATCACGACGCTACCGGAACAGCTGCGCCGGTCGCTGACCTGGGACCAGGGCGCCGAGATGGCCCAGCACGCGCAGCTACGGATCGCGACCGGCCTGAACGTCTACTTCTGCGATCCGCAGAGCCCGTGGCAGCGAGGCACCAACGAGAACACCAACGGGCTCCTTCGCCAGTACTTCCCTCGAGGCACCGACCTTGCCCGGCACAGCGGCGAAGACCTCGCAGCGGTCGCCGCAGCGCTCAACGGCCGGCCTCGGAAAACGCTCGGTTGGCGCACCCCGGCCGAGGTCCTCAACGACCACCTCGCGAGCGCGGCATGACCCGGAGACGGCGCGCACGCGGGCTATCGCCGCTCCGCCACTCGCTCCGCTCGCGCCTCCACGACGACAGCCGCGTCGGTGTGTCCCTTACTGTCCAGTCACCTACACACTGTTGCGAGGACCGGTTGAGTCCGGCCTGAACGCCTCGGTCGGAGTGGATCACCAGCCCGGCACGGTCAGGCCGCTGGGTCGCCATCCCGAGCGCGTTGAGGACCAGGCGGGCGGTCTGGGTGGAATCGATCGACCAGCCAGCGACCTTGCGGCTGAAGGTGTCCAGCACCACGCAGCAGTAGATCTTGCCCTCCCGGGTCGGGTGCTCAGTGATAGCGGTGACCCGCAG
>JBOGYN010000381.1:0-1562 GCA_050696855.1 Solirubrobacteraceae bacterium
GGTCGCCAATCGCGAGGTGCTGGTGCCGATTCTCGAGGGGAAGCTGCGCGAGTGCGGCACCGCGGAATGGCTCGACCGCTTCCGCGCCGGCGAGGTGCCGGCAGGACCGGTCAACAGCGTCGCGGGAGCGCTCGACCATCCGACACTGGCCGCGAACAACGGCATCGTCGACGTGCCGATGGATCCTCTTGGATCCGTGCGCATGGTCGCCAACCCGATCCGGTTCGCCGACCATCCAGACCCGGCGTACGGCGGTGCGCCGCACCTCGGTGAGCACACACAGAGAGTCCTCCGCGAGGTGGCCGGCTACAGCGAGGAGCGGGTCGCCGAGCTGCTGACCCACGCCGTCGTCTTCGATCATTCACTCACGGTGGCGGCAGGTGCGTCTATATCGTAGCTTCCTCTTCGTTCCCGGCAATCGTGAGCGCATGCTCGCGAAGTCACTGACGACCGCCGCCGACGCGCTCCTGCTCGACCTCGAGGACGCCGTCCCGGCGGCTGAGAGGGTGACCGCGCTGGAAATGGTGGCGGCCTTTCTGCCCACCGCCCGTCCGCGTGCTGTGTTCGTGCGCATCAACCACCCCAGCGACGGGCACAGCGAGGTGGAGGTTCGTTGCCTGGCTGCGCTGTCGCCCACGGGATTCTTCGTTCCCAAGGTGGAATCGGCCGCCGAGGTGCAGATGGTGGACCACTGGGTCACGGAGGTTGAGGCTGAGGCGGGGCTGCCCGCCGGCGGGATCGCGCTGGTGCCCGTCGTGGAGTCGGCCCTCGGCCTGCTCAGGGCGTTTGAGAGTGCGTCCGCTGCGCCGCGGGTGGGGTCGATCGGGCTGGCGAGCGGTGAGAACGGCGACTTCCAGACCGACGTCGGCTATGACTGGTCGCCCCAGGGACATGAGCTTCTCTATGCGCGATCCAGGCTGGTCGTGGATGCCCGAGCAGCGGGCCTCGCCTACGCTATCGACGGCGTATTCGCGGACCTCGATCACGAGGACGACCTCATCACGGAGACCACAGAATCGAAGCGTCTCGGCTTCAAGGGCAGGATGGTCATCCATCCCAAGCAGGTGGATGTCGTCAATAGGATCTACACGCCCGGGAGTGACGAGGTGGCCTATTACCGGCGCCTTCTCATCGCGTATGACGAGGCGGTGGCGGCGGGCAGTGGGTCGGTCAACTTCGAGGGCAAGATGATCGATTACGCAATGGCGGAGCGCGCCCGATCGGTCATTGCTGTGGTGGAATCGCTGGCCTGACGACGATGACCGGCGGATGACCGCTTGGCGTTCCTGCTGTTCACCATCGCGGCGTTCACCGCGTCGCAGCTCAGCACCCGCTTTTTACCGTTGACCTGTTCGTCAACAGGCGGGTGAGAGCGGCTTTACACCGCAGGTACCGCTGAGCCTCTGGCTTGTCGGCCAAGGAGAAATACGACGCCGGTGTCCGTGTCTAGCGGGTCGGCCGGCAGGCGCTCGATACGCGACAACAGCCGACGCACGATGTCCGGTTCGTCCCGAAACTCGTCGCGCATAAGAGCGGCCATGGTGCCTAGCAGGTCTCGCTCC
>JBOGYN010000382.1:0-3240 GCA_050696855.1 Solirubrobacteraceae bacterium
GGGCGATCCGGATCGCCCGCGTCTCGGCGGCATCGTTGGCGCGCGTGCCGGTTCCGTGGGCGCAGATGTAGTCCAGCTCCTGGGGTTGCACGTCGGCACTCCGCAGAGCCAGGGCGAGGGCGCGGGCGGCGTGGGCGCCGGAGGGCTCGGGGGCGCTGATGTGAAAGGCGTCGCTGGTCAGCGCGCCGCCCGCCAGGCTGCCGTAGCTGCGGGCGCCACGGGCCGCCGCGTGCTCGGCGGACTCAACCACCATGATCACGGCACCCTCGCCGAATACGAACCCGTCGCGGTCGGCGTCAAAGGGTCGGCTCGCGGCCTCGGGCTCTGAGTTGCGCTCTGACAGGGGCCCCATCTTGGCCAGCCCGCCGAGCATCGTGGGAGTTAGGGCTGAGTCGGTGCCGCCGGCGATTACGACGTCGGCCTCCCCGGTCAGGATCAGGCGCCTGGCCTCGAGCAGCGCGTAGGTCCCGCTGGCGCACGCGAGGGCGCTCGCCGACACGGGACCGTGGGCGCCGAACTCGATCGCGACCTCGCAGGCCGGCATGTTGCTGATCATCGACGGCACCCAGTACGGGCTCACCTCGCGCAGGCCGCGGGCGGACATGGCCAGGACGTTGTGCTCGGTCTCGGGCAGTCCCCCCACCGCGCTGTTGACCAGGACTCCCACGCGCTCGGCGTTTTGCGCTGGGTCGAGGCCGGCGTCGGCCACCGCTTCCCGGGCTGCGACCAGAGCCAGCTGGCTGAAGCGGGCTGAGCGGCGCGCCCGCTTGGCGCCGAGTTCGCGCTCAGCATCGAAGCCACGGATCTCACCCCCGATCCGGACCGGCAGCGCTGAGGCGTCGAAGCTCGTGACCGGGCCGACGCCCGACCGTCCCTGCACCAGCCCTTGCCAGGTCTCGGGAACGCTGAGGCCGAGCGGGGTCACGGCCCCGATCCCCGTGACGACGGGGTCACCGGGTCGGGGCAGGGGGCTCACGGAGTCGGCCCGGGCGTGGGAGAGGCCGCGGTCAGTCCTCTGGCGGGGAGCTGGGCCCGGGGCCGAACTCCGGCAGGTTCTTGATCCCCTCGCGGGTCTGCCATTTGGAGTAGTTGTCCTGCATCGCCTCGATCAGCTCGGCCATGAAGCGAGGGGAAAGGTTGATCCGGGATACGACAACCCCGGGAATCTCCTCCTCCTCGACCTCGTGGTCGACGCGAGCGAAGGTGATCGTGAACTCGTAGTCAGAGTGGCTGACGTTGGCGAAGTTCGAGTAGTTGCCGGCCATTACCTCCGGCGAGAAATGGATGTTGATGTGGCGCTCAGGCGGATTGGGTTCGTCCATATGCGCTTAGTATCCCATCGTGCGGATCATCGTCGTCGCCGTGGGCCGGTTACGTCCACCCTTCGCCGACGATGTCCGCCACTACCAGAAGCTTCTCGCGGGGCACACGCGCTTGGAGCTGGTGGAGGTTCGTGAGGATGAGCGGGTGGCGCGGCGGCTGCCCGATCGGGCCTTCGTCTCGCTCCTGCATCGTGACGGCCAACGCCCGGATTCGCTGGCCTTCGCCGTCTTCTTGGAGGAGCGCCGGCGCAGCGGCCGCGATCTCTGCTTCGTGATCGGCGGGCCCTTCGGACTCGATCTGGACCACGTGGATCACCGTCTCTCGCTCGGCGAGATCACGCTTCCCCATCAACTCGCTCGCGTCGTACTGCTCGAGCAGCTCTACCGCGGCCACAAGATCCTGGCCCGCGAGCCGTATCACTATTGACCGTTTGCCCGCCGGTGATGACATCCCCCGCGGGCCGCGCGTGCTAGAGCAACGCACGCGCGCTCGGCGCGAGCTGCGGATGTTCGCGCGCCGGCTGGCGATCCTGTTCTCGGCCCTGATCGGGCTGATCATCGCCGGCACGATCGCGTTCACGATCACCGAGGGCTCGTCGGTCCCCTACTCGTTCGCCTGGACGCTCGACACGGTGACCACGTTGGGCTCGATCCAGGATCCCCACGACGCCGCGGGACGAGTCGTAGTCGTCGCTCTCGAGCTGTTTGGCATAGGTACGCTCTTCTACGGGCTCGCGACCGTGGCTGAGTTCTTCGTTTCCGGCCAGCTCAGCGGCCTGCTCGCCGAGCGGCGGACCCAGCGCATGATCGACTCCTACACAGATCACTTCATCATCTGCGGCTTCGGTCGCGTCGGCCGTCAGGTGTCCCGGGACCTGCGCCGGGCCGGAGTTCGTCACGTCGCCATCGACAGCGATCCCAGGCACCGCGAAGCGGCCGAGACGATGGGCGTGCGCTACATCGAGAGCTACGCCGCCGACGACGAGGTCCTGCTCGGGGCGGGGATCGAGCGTGCCCGGGCAATTATCGCCTGTGTGGACTCCGACGCTGAGAACATCTTCATCGCTCTGACCGCACGTGAGCTGCGCACCGACATCCTGATCGTCGCCCGGGCCTCGGCCGAGGACGCCGAGAAGAAGCTCCTGCGAGCCGGCGCCGACCGCGTCATCTCCCCCTATAAGACGTCGGGCACTGAGATGGCTCGGGTGGCGATCCATCCCCAGGTCGGTGGAGCAGTCCAAGTGGCCGACTACCGGATGGAGGAGATCGACGTTCCCGTGGCCTGCGAGGGGGCGGGCCGCACGGTCGGCACTCCGGAGGCGCTGGAGCGCCTGGAGGGCTGGTTTCAGCCCCTGCCGGTGCCGAGCTCGTGAGCCCGCCGGTGCTGGAGTTGCGTCGCGCGGTCCAGGCCGCGGCGGCGGCGGTCCGCGGCGGCGAAGCCGAGCCGCCCGCGCAGACGCGCGTCGAACGCCCCAAGCGAGACAGCCAGGGCGACTACTCGACCAACGTCGCGATGCTCTTGGCCCCGGCGCTCAAAGCGCCCCCGCGCGAGATCGCCGAGCGAGTCGGCGCGTCCCTGGCCGACTCGCTGGGCCCTGAGTTGACCGGGTGGGAGGTCGCCGGCCCGGGTTTCCTGAACCTCAAGTTGTCGGATGTCTGGTACCGCCGGGCCACGCGCAACGTGCTGGAGGCGGGCTCGAGCTTTGGCTCGGGAGGTGCCGAGTCACCCGAGCGGGTGCTGGTCGAGTTCGTATCGGCCAACCCGACGGGGCCGCTGGTGGCCGCCAGCGGCCAGCACGCGGCTTACGGCGACGCCCTGGCCGCGATCCTCGCCCACCAGGGCCACGAGGTGCGCCGCGAGTACTACTTCAATGACGCCGGTGGGCAGATCCGCCTGCTCGGCGAGTCCGTGCAGGCT
>JBOGYN010000383.1:0-2172 GCA_050696855.1 Solirubrobacteraceae bacterium
GCGCCTGATCGTGACCAAGCGCAAGCTCACCGGCAACACGGCCAAGACGCTGCTCGACGTCGCCGCCTACTACAAGCGCAACCGCCAGCGGATGCGCTACGACACCTACCTGGCCAACGGGTGGCCAATCGCGTCAGGAACAGTCGAGGGCGCCTGCAAGAACCTCATCCGCGACCGGTTCGAGCGCTCCGGCATGCGCTGGACCCAGCAGACCGCCGAAGCCCTCCTGCGCCTACGCGCCCTCCACCTCTCAAGCGACCTCGACGCCTACTGGGAATTCCACATCCAGCACGACCAGCAGCGCCTCTACCCGCCCTGGCAGGTCGACTCAAAGTAGCCACACCCTAATCATTTGGGTGCGGCTTGCCTGGAGGGGTGCGATAGCCCGCGATCGTTGGGATCTACCGGTGTGAGACGGTCCGCGAACGCTGGCTCGGCGGGGGTTTGCCCGCGTCGGGGGTGAAAGGCGGCAGGAGAGCGGGTCGGGGGCGCCGAAGTCGGTGTTGCTAACACCAACGTCGACCACCTGGAGGTGGCCTCGTGATCACCGACTCCGGCACCCGCTGCCGTGAACTTTACGCGCCGGCTGATGAAGTCCTGCAAGCCCAGGCTGGGCGCGATGCCAGCGCAACGGATCGCCCGGCCGCTGAGGATCCGTTCACTCGCTCGCGCGAGCAGCTTGACCGGATCGTCGCGTGGCTGGGTGCCGCGGAGGCCGAGGTTGTGGAGCACGGCGAGCTGGAGTGCCGCTTGGAGATCGACGGGCGTGAGCTTGTGCGGCTGCTGTTGCAAGATCATCTCGATCTCCGCGCGACGCGTGAGCAGCGCCTGGACGTGGTCAGCGACGAGCACGGCGCGCTGCGCCGGACGGTCGAGCGTGACCATCAGCGGCAGCTTCAGAGCGTGTTTGGGGAGGTGACGGTCACGCGGCTGGCGTACCGGCAGCGCGGCGAGGAGAACCGGCATGTCTCAGACGGGGTGCTGAACCTTCCCGTCGAGCGCGCCTCGCACGGCGTCAGGCGCATCGCCGCGACCGAGTCCGCTCAGGGCTCGTTTGAGCATGCCACCGGCCAGGTCCGCGAACGGACCGGACTGGAGCTCGGCAAGCTTCAGGTCGAGCAACTGTCGGTTCGTGGCGCCCTCGACATCGAGGCGTTCTACGCCGGGCGGGTCTGCGCCACCGAGGAACGCGACGCCGACAGCAACGACGTGCTGGTGCTCTCCGCCGACGGGAAGGGGATCGTGATGCGCTCAGACGCGCTGCGCGACGCGACCGCTCGGGCCGCACAGCGCGTCTCCCCGAAGCTCAAGACGCGTCTGTCCAAAGGGGAAAAGGCCAACCGCAAGCGGATCGCAGAGGTCGGCGCCGTGTATGAGATCAAGCCGGCGCCGCGCACGCCCGCGGAGGTGCTCGCCCCCACCGAGGAGAAGACGCTGCCGGTCCCACGGGCGAAGCGCAAGTGGTTGTGCGCGAGCGTCGTCGAGGACGCCGCCGCCGTGATCGCGGACATCTTTGATGAGGCCGAGCGCCGCGATCCCGGCCACGCCCGCACCTGGGTCGCGCTCGTCGACGGCAACAACCACCAGATCGACCGGATCAAGACCGAGGCCCGCAAACGCAAGATCAAGATCACGATCATCATCGACCTGATTCACGTCCTGGAATACCTGTGGGGCGCGGCCTGGTGCTTCTTTGACGAAGGTGACCCAGCCGCCGAACGATGGGTGCACGAGAAGGCGCTCGGCGTGCTTGACGGCAACGCCGGGATAGTCGCCGCCGCGATCCGCCGCAAAGCCACCAAGCTCGCGCTCCCCCACGACAAGCGCGTCAAGGCCGACCGCGCCGCCGACTACCTGCTCAACAAGAAACCCCACCTCGGCTACCCCACCGCCCTGGCCAACGGGTGGCCGATCGCGACCGGCATCATCGAAGGCGCCTGCCGCCACTTGGTCAAGGACCGCATGGACATCACCGGCGCCCGCTGGGGCCTGACTGGCGCCGAAGCGATCCTCAAACTCCGCGCAGTCATCACCAACGGTGACTTCGACGAATACTGGCACTACCACCTCGCGCACGAACGCCACCGCCACCACGACCTGCGCTACGCAGCCGGCATCATCCCCCGCCAGGCGTGACCTCGTCCCTCCAGGCAAGCCGCACCCAATTCAAAC
>JBOGYN010000384.1:0-2239 GCA_050696855.1 Solirubrobacteraceae bacterium
GCGGGTTGCATCATCGATCGCGACGTGGACGGCATCCCAGCCGATTACGCCGCGGCGAACGCCGGCGGCGTCGGTGAGCTTGCGCCGGGAGGCGGAGGACCCGCCCATGACCCGCTTGCCAGCGCCACCCTCGATCCGGCCGAGCTTCTTGACATCGATATGGATCAGTTCGCCCGGTCGTTCGCGCTCATAGCGCTGAGCGGGCTCCAGGCCGAGTCGGCCGAGCTTGCCCAAGCCGATTCGCTTGAGCACCGCAGAGACGGTCGAGACGGGCATGTCGAGCAGGTCAGCGAGCTCTGGAGCGGTGAACCGCAACCGGCGCAACGCGGCCAGCAGCTGCACCCTCCGCTCATCGGTGCGGTTATGGACCCGCACCGGTGCTGATGAGCGGTCAAGCAGCCCTGCCTCACCCTCGGCGCGGTAGCGGGCGACCCACTTCGCGCACGTCCGCTCGCTCACTCCGGCCGCCTCGGCGGCCTCGGCGAACGACCGGCCACCATCGATCACCAACAGCACCATCTTCCTGCGACCGTTGCGACTGAGCGCCGCGTTAGACGGTATGGGAGGCGTCTGCTCGATTTGAGAGCGTCGACGCTCCCGCGCATCGTGTCGCGCGGGCTGGATACCGCATCGATGGATAAGGAGCGCCGACGTGCCAGAACGTATCTGTTTCGTAGGGCTTGACGTGCACGCCCGAAAGACCGCTGGGGCAGCGGTGCAGCTCGGGTCTGGAGAGGTGTTCAAGGCCCAGATCCCCGGCCCGCCGATCGAAGCGATCGACTGGATGCAAACGCTGCCCGGACGGGTCCGCGCGGTCTATGAAGCGGGCCCAACCGGTTTCGGACTCGCGCGCGCAGCGCGTGCCGCGGGGATCGAGATGATGGTCTGCGCGCCGGGAGCGATCCCTCGCCAACCCGGTGACCGTGTCAAGACCGACACCCGCGACGCACTGAAGCTCGCCCGGCTGCTCGCCGCCGGACAGCTGCGAGCAGTCACCGTGCCTGAACCGGAGCTCGAGGCGCTGCGCGACCTGGTCCGCTGCCGCGAAGATCTCCGCGGCGATCTGATGGCCTGCCGGCACCGGATCACCAAACTGCTGCTGCGACGCGGGCTGCTCTATCCCGGACCGGGCGCCGCGTGGACGCGACGCCACGCCTCCTGGCTTGGCTCGCTGGCTTTCACCGAACCGCTGGTGCAGCTGACGTTCGCCGAGCACCTCAGCTGCCACGAAGTGCTGCTCACCCGCCGCGACCGGCTCGATCACCTGATCGCCGAGCAAGCCACCACGGGTCCGTGGGCGCCGCTGATCGCCAGGCTGAGATGCCTGCGCGGAGTCGACACCCTCACCGCGATCGGACTGCTGACCGAGGTCGGCGACTTCACCGCGTTCGCTCACCCACGCCGGCTCGCGAGCTTCGTCGGCCTGACGCCCTCTGAGAGCTCCTCCGGCGATCGCCGCCGCCAAGGATCGATCACCAAATGCGGATCAAGCCACGCCCGGCGGCTCTTGATCGAAGCGTCATGGCACTACCGACGCCCCCCCGCACTCTCAGTCGATCTCCGCCGCCGCCAAGCCAACCAGCCACCCGCCGCGATCGACGCGGCTTGGCGCGCACAGCTCAGACTCCATCGCCGCTGGACCCATCTCGACGCCGCTCGCGGCAAGAAACGCACCACCGTCGCGGTCGCCGTCGCCCGCGAACTCGCCTGCTTTGTCTGGGAGATCGCCAACCAGCCCAACCTCTGAGCCCGCACCCCACTCATCCCGTCCGGGGTGTCGGCGGCGGCCGGCGCGCGCAACCGGGATCCGCGATCACGCTATGAGCACCGACCCCCATCGGCGCGCTCGATGTTAGACAGCGGCCCCAGCGCGACGAACAGCCCGTCTTGAGGTAGCCAGCCCTCGCATATCAGCCTGAAGCGCCCTCGCCGCACCGGCCGCCACCAACACCCCGGACCACAGTCAACCCCACCCACCCGCACGGGAAAATCTGCCTGCCCCTTGACAAACTCCCTCCCATATCAGCGATACCGAGCAACCAGGGCAGCGCGGCATCATGTTCGGCGCGGTATCGGCCCCGATTGCATGCTCCTTACATCGTCGGGGACGGCGAAATCCCTCGCACAGGGCGCCGGAGCCTGTGGCCCGGTAGCACATGGTCGGACAAGCCACCGCATACACCGGCCCGCAGCACCTCAGTTGTCGGCAAAGCTAGGTCTGCACGCTCCGGATCCGGTT
>JBOGYN010000385.1:0-5980 GCA_050696855.1 Solirubrobacteraceae bacterium
GAACTCGACGGCATGCTCGGGCTGCGCGTCCCGCCGAGCGGACGGCAGCTCGACCCCGCCGAAGCCATTGGCACCGTGCACGAGCGGGTGATCTGGTTTGGTCCGGACGAGTCCCTGCGCGGCGCCCGCCGCAACGGGAACGCCGTCGCGACCCAACGCCGCCAGCAGGTTAAGGGCATTGGCAGTAGTGAGCTCGAGCGGCACGTTGCCGGCTACGGTCGTGACGCCGCGCAGAGCGAGTTCCGGGCTGTTGACGGCCAGAGCGATCGAGACCGCGTCGTCGATGCCTGGATCACAATCGATCACCAGGGGTGTCTGCGTAGCTGATCCGGATGGACTCACAACGAAGCGTGCCAGCCGGTCGTGCCCTGTGGCATCGATTCTATTGACTCCATCACGATCCAGAGGATTGCTGACATTTTGGTGACCACACCAGGCTACGACCTTATCCTAACAGGACATACGGGGCCATCAGGCGGGCCAGCGACGTTCTCTTGACCCCTTGACGAGGCGGTTTCCAAAACCTATACTCGAAACGACTCAACTTCGCAGGTGGTCGAACCAAATCGAGCCCGCATCGGACCCAAACTCGAGGAGCGCCGTGGAGTGAGCACTGCAAGTCAAACAGACAAGAGCGGCAGGCGTGCCGGGAAAGCAGGACATGGCTGACTACGACCCGATGGCCCCGAACGCGCGGCGCTATCCGCGGGTGATCACGATGGACGAGATCTCAACGATGCCGCGCCTCGAGTTCAACACCGGAATCGACACAGCGATCTTCCTGTCTAGGGAGCGCGACGACGCCCGATACTTCCGTCAGGGCGTGTGCTGGATGGAGCCCGACCATCAGCCCTATCACTGGGATCAGACCAACTTCGACGAGACCCATTACTGCCTGTTCGGGCAGATTCGACTTGTCGTCCACGATTCCGACGGACGTGAGGTCGTGCTCGAGGCGGAGGAAGGCGAGCACATCTACCTGCCCGGCGGCTACGCATACACACTCGAAGCCACCGGAGTTCGGAGCGCTTTTTTTTGGTCCAGCGGCCCGTCCCCGAGGCCGGGCCTGGTGGAGGCCAAGGACTACAGCAACCAGCTCAAATCGCTGAGGGGTGAGTGAAGGATGGCCGTGACGAAGATCACCGCGAGCATGCTCGCGCCCTTGCGTGGTGAGAAGCGCTGGGCTTACTTGAGCCGAGCGAAGACGATCCGCGTGGCCACGACCAACGAGGACGGATCCATTTATTTGTCTCCGCTGTGGCTGGTAGTCCATGAGCAGCACATCTACATCCCTGTCGACGCCGCCAGCCGGCATGGCGCGAACTTCGAGGCCAGCCGGCCGCTCGCGACGCTGGTCGATGGGGGCGACGAGTACGCCACCGTCAGCGGGGTCCGGATTCTCGGCAAAATGGTCATCGTGCAGGACGCGGAGCTGGTTGAGCGCCTGCAGGGGATGGTGTTCGAGAAGTACTTCCACATCGGCCACCCCTACGCCGAGTCCTACTTCGAGTTCGGGGCTTGGGCGGGACGGCGCTACTTCGAGCTCGTGCCCGACAAGATGATCGGCTGGGACTCGCGCGAGACAACGATGCCGCAGGTTCCCGAGTCCCGCAAGCTGCCCGCTCACGTTGGCGATCGCCGTCTGGACGAGGACTGACCGGGACAGGCATGGCGACGACTGAACATCATGCACCCCGCGTGCTTCTCGTCGGGGAGTCGTGGATCAAGCACACCGTGCACATGAAGGGGTTTGATCAGTTTCACACCACCGAGTACGAGGAGGGCGGCGGGGCGTTCCTGGAGTCGCTCGCGGAATCCGGCGTCGACGTGACGTATATTCGGGCCCACGAGGTGTCGAATCGGTTCCCAACCACGCAGAGGGAGCTCGCCGAGTTCGATGTGGTCGTCCTCAGCGATGTGGGAGCGAACTCCTTTTTGCTCACAGACGATGTATTCCTGCGATCGGAGCCCAGTGTCAACCGGCTCGCGCTTGTCTGCGACTACGTTCGCGACGGAGGCGGTCTGGTCATGGTTGGCGGCTACATGTCGTTCTCGGGCATCGATGGGCGAGCGCGCTTCGGCATGAGTCCACTGGCCGACGTGCTGCCGGTCACGATGCTCGACCACGACGACCGGATCGAGGTTCCCGAAGGTCTCGAGGCCGTTGTCGAGCTGCCCGATCACGATGTGCTCGGCGGAACTCCGGTTGAGTGGCCGGTCCTGCTCGGGTACAACCGCCTGGTCGCCAAGCCGCACAGCACAGTTGTCGTTCGCTACAACGACGATCCGCTGCTCGTGGTCGGGCAGGCCGGGGCAGGCAGGACGGTCGCCTTCGCGCCTGACTTCGCGCCCCACTGGGCCCCCCCGCAGTTCGTTTTGTGGTCGCACTACCGCCAGCTGTGGGCCTCGATCGTCCGCTGGGCCGCCCGAGCGAGTACCGACGGGATCGCCCCTCGCCGGTCCTCGATGGAAGTGCCGCTTTGACCAACGCCGGGTCAAGTTCGGTGCAGAACGGAAGCAAGGGTCCGGATGCGAATCGGCGGCCGACCATGAAAGACGTCGCCCGCCACGCGGGCGTCTCGGTGAGCACCGTCAGCTACGTTCTCAACAACAGCGGGCCGGTCGCCACCTCGCGCCGGACGCGGGTGCTCGACGCCGTGCGGGTGCTCAACTACACCCCCAATGAATCGGCGCGCAGCCTCAAGCGCCGCTCGACCTCGACGATCGGGCTCGTCGTACCCGATCTCGCCAACCAGTTCTTCGCCCTGGTGACCGAGGGCGTCGAGCGCGCCGCGGCCGAGCGCGACGTGCTGGTAGTGCTGTGCGCACCGGAGGCAACCGAGCGACCGGTCTCGCACCACGCGAAACTGTTGCGCAGTCAGCGGCTCGACGGCGTCGTCTACCTGTCGGGTACCGGCACGTCGCCGAGCCTGATCCTCGAGCTCGCCCGCTCCGGTCCGGTCGTGCTCGTAGACGAGCGGATCTCCGGCTTCGAGCTGCCGGCGGTTGTTTCCGACGGGCGCCGCGGGGCTCGTGAGGTGGCCGCGTACGTCTTGGAGCAGGGCCACACGCGGCTCGCCATCATCGGCGGTCCGCAGGTGCTGTGGACCGCCGAACAGCGGCTGGCTGGATACCGGGAGGCGCTGGCGGCCGCGGGGCTGGATCCCGATGCGATCCCCGTGCTCGTGGGTGATTACCGCCAGCAGTCGGGTGCCGAGCTCGCCGAGCGTGTGCTCGCGGGACCACACGCCCAACGTCCGACGGCGTTCCTGTGCGCGAATGACCTGATGGCGATCGGGGCTCTCGAGTACTGCCGGTCGGCCGGTATTCGGGTCCCTGAGGATCTGAGCATCGCCGGCTTTGACGACGTTCCGATCGCCAAGCTGCTCACTCCGGCCCTGACTACGGTCAGCCAGCCCGCCCGCGACATGGGCTACCGAGCCGCCAGTCTGCTCTTTGAGCTGCTCGCGGACGGTCTCGACGACAAGCCGATCGAGCCCTTTCCGGCCACCCTGCAGATCCGAGCTTCGGTCGGGCCCCCAGCTACGTGAGCACCGCCAGCGAGCGTCGGGTAGTCGTGGTGGGCGCGATCAACGTCGACTTCGTCGTAGGCGCCGATCGCCTCCCCGGTCCGGGTGAGACGGTCGTGGGCCCAGGCATCGAGCGCCACGGGGGTGGAAAGGGCGCCAACGCGGCCGTGGCGGCTGCCCGCGCGGGTGCGTCGGTGTGTCTGATCGGCGCGGTCGGCACCGACGACACTGCGATCTCCGCGTTGAGCGACCTGCGCGAGGCCGGCGTCGATGTGGCCGGCGTAGCGATCCTCGAAGCCCAGTCCACTGGTGTGGCACTAATCGTTGTCGACCGCGACGGCGAGAACCAGATCGCGGTTGGAGCCGGGGCCAACTCGGCGGTGAGCCCGGACTGGGTCCGCGGACAAATGGAGGCGGTGCTGCCGGGGGCCGGATGCGTTCTCGTCAGCACTGAGATCCCGGGCGACGCCGTCGCGGCGGCGGTCGAGTCCGCGGCGGCGGCTGGGTGTCCGTGCGTGCTCAACACGGCGCCGCCGATTCCGGCGGTGTTGGGACTGCTCGAGCACGGGCCGGTGCTGACGCCCAACGCGGGCGAGCTCGCCGCGCTGACAACGATGCTCGATGACCGTGATCGCGATGGAGTTCGCGACGATTTCCGCCGGTCCACCGATGATGCGCTCGGCAATGGCTCTGCGGGGCTCCCGCACGAGTCGGGGTTGCCTGCGGTGGAGGCCCGCGCGCGGCGGCTGATGGAGCTGACGGGCTCCTCTGTCGTCGTCACGCTCGGTGGCGATGGCGCGTGCCTGTTGACCCCGGCCGGATCGATCGAGCATGTGGCGCCACTTCCGGTCGACGTGTGTGACACGACGGGCGCCGGCGACACCTTCAATGGCACTCTAGCGGCGCGCCTCGCGGCGGGCGACGAGCTCGGCGCCGCCGTGCAGACCTCGATCGCCGCGGCTTCGCTGTCGGTGTCGCACCGCGGCGCGCGCGCCGGCATGCCGCAAGCCGCCGCTATCGATGCCGCCCTGCGCACCAACTGACCGTCAATTGTCGCGATCCCGCAGTCTGACATGGAGAGCCAACCCCCAAAGACGACGGGAGGCAGCATGAACACCGCCGATCGGGAACGACTACTGGAGCGCTTTACCGCGGCCTGGAGGGCCAAGGACCTCGACACGCTCATGGCCCTGATGACCGAGGAGTGCTCGTTTCGGGCCTCGTTGGGCCCCGAGCCCGGGGCGAGCTTCTCGGGACGCGCCGAAGTTCGACGCGGCTTCTCGCTCTTTCTCGGGGGCAGCGCCGGGGATGCCCCCGCTGAGACTGAGACCGAGGACCCGTTGATCAGCCGCGACTTCGCCGTCACCCGGTGGACCACGCGCTACCCCCAGCCTGCCGGGTCGCCCGTGGTCGTCCGAGCCTGCGACATCCTCGGGTTCGAAGGCGACCGGATCAAGTTCAAGGACACCTACCGCAAAGTGGCCGGCGATCTCCCGATGAGTTGAGCCGGGTGCTGTCCGCATTCGCCAGTGTTGCGCTTACGGTCGGTTCTACCGGCGCTACACGCAGGCAATAAGGAATAGATCTGGTACTTGACTTCCGAAGTAGAATCGTTCATATTTCAGGCGAGGCACAGAGCGGATTCTGTGCCTCGCCCCAACCGCGGAGAGAGGAAGCTCAGTTGGTCGATTCGGCAGGAGTGTGGCGTTTGCCTTCGGGACCCTGCGGGCTTTGGGATTACGGGACTTGTGACGGCGCGGGGATCCACAGCCGAATGACCAAGAGAACCCGCCGCCGGCGCACGCGTTCTCGACGCCTGACCTCATTCGCGACCGCCTTAAGTCTCAGTAGAAACGTTCCCAATCTGAAGGATTCGACCTCATGAGCGGCAACAACTTTCGCAACATCATCGTCAACACCGACAACTACAAGCACTGCCACTACCCGCTTTACCCCAAGGGCACCGAATACGTCTCCAGCTACATCGAGTCCCGAGGCGGCGAGTTCCCGGTCACGATGTTCGTCGGTCTGCAGGCCTTCCTCCGCGAATACCTGATGCACCCGATCACGCTCGAGGACATCGACGAGGCCGAGTTCACCGAGCGCGAGCAGGGTATGCACTTCAACCGCGAAAACTGGCTCGGCATTCTCAACGACCACGGCGGCTACCTGCCAGTCGAGATCGAGGCCGTGCCCGAGGGAACCGTACTGCCGACCAAGAACGTGCTCGTCCAGGTAATTAACACCGACCCGAAGTACTTCTGGGCCACGAGCTTCTTCGAGACCGCGCTGCTGCGAGCGGTTTGGTATCCGACAACCGTCGGGACGATCAGCTGGCTTGCCAAGCAGCAGGTCAAGCAGGCCCTCAGTCAGACGTCCGACAACCCCGAGATCGTGCGGCACATCCTGCACGACTACGGCGCTCGGGGGGTCAGCTCGCAGGAATCCGC
>JBOGYN010000386.1:0-4591 GCA_050696855.1 Solirubrobacteraceae bacterium
GCCGCGCGGCCGCCGCCCACGATCAGCTTGCGGTACGGGCCGCCGCCGTTGGGCGAGACACGGGGCTTGGAGTGACGGCGAGGCGGGGCGGTGACCGGGGTCGGGGCGACGTGGGCGTCCTTGACCCACGGCGACAGCTTGACCCCGGCGTGATTCTCGATGGCCTGAATTTCACGCTGCTGGCGGGGCTCGTAGAAAGTGATGGCACGACCGCTGCGGCCCACTCGGCCGGTGCGGCCGATCCGGTGCACGTAGACATCAGGTGACATCGGGACGTCGAAGTTGATCACGTGCGAGATGCCTGAGATATCCAGGCCGCGCGACGCGACATCGGTCGCGATCAGCAACGGCAGGCTGCCGCCCTTGAAGGAGATCATCACGCCGTCGCGGGCCCCCTGGGTCATGTCGCCGTGCAACGCCCGCACGTTCATGCCCAGGTCGCGCAGCGAGCGGTAGAGCTGGTCACAGCGGATCTTGGTGCGCACGAACACCAGCGCCTGCTCGGGCCGTTCCGCCTCGAGCACGCTGGCGAGGGCGGCGGGCTTGTCGCGCGGGGCGACCTCGAGCGCGAACTGCTCCACGGTGTCGACGGTCAGCGTGTCGGTCTTGACCTTGACTATCACCGGGTCATAGAGGTACTGGTCGGCGAGCCGGCGGATCTCGGGCGGCATCGTGGCTGAGAACAAGGCGGTCTGCCGGCTCGAGGGGGTGAGCGCGAGGATCTTCTCCACGTCCTCGAGGAAGCCTAGGTCGAGCATCTCATCGGCTTCGTCGAGGACCACGAACCGGCACGAGTGCAGCATCAGCGAGTGGCGCGAGATGAGGTCCTTGACCCGTCCCACGGTCCCGACCACGATCTGACCGCCGGCCCGCAGCTGGGCCTGCTGGCTGCGAATCGGGGCGCCACCGAAGACGGCGACGACGTCGATGCCCTTGGCCTTGCCGTAGGCGCGTAGCGCCTGGGTGACCTGGATGCACAGCTCACGGGTCGGCGTCAGGACCAGTCCCTGGACCTCGTTATCGGACCCATCGACGTACTGGAGCATGGGTAGTCCGAAGGCCGCAGTCTTGCCCGAGCCGGTCTGAGCCTGGCCGATCACGTCGAGACCTTCGAGGAGCGACGGGATGCTCTGCTCCTGGATCGGGCTCGGAGTGTCGTAGCCGACGTCTCCGACCGCCTGGAGCAGGTCTGGAGCAAGGCCGAGATCAGCGAAGGTAGTCACGTAGGAAGAAGATAGACGGCCACGGACTCAAAGACGGCCCGCCTTTGGGGCGAGCACCGGCGACCGGGCGAGCAACCCGAGTGGCACCGCCCACGGCGCCGACCGGACGCTCGTAGCCGGAGCATCGCGCCCGCCGTGTTATCGTTAGGCACCGAATGTTTCGTTTACTCATGATTCTCGAGGTCTGGGCGTGAGCGCCGACGGACGCATCGACCGCTACGTGTGGCGGATCAGTGCCGTGGTGATCTTGGGCTCGATCATGTCGATCCTCGATACGACGATCATCAATGTTGCCCTGGACACCCTTGGGCGGGAACTGCACTCGACGATCTCCAACATTCAGTGGGTCGTGACCGGCTACATGCTCGCGCTGGCCGCGGTGATCCCGGTCACCGGCTGGGCGGCACGCCGCTTCGGCGCCAAGCCGGTCTACCTGACCTCGCTGGTCCTGTTCGTAGCCGGCTCGGCCCTGTGCGGACTGGCCACCTCGAGCACCGAACTGATCTTGTTCCGGGTCCTCCAAGGCGTCGGCGGAGGCATGATCCTGCCGATCGGTCAGTTGATGATGGCCGAGGCAGCGGGGCCCAAGCGGATGGGACGGGTGATGAGCATCGTCGCCGTCCCGGCCATGCTGGCGCCGATCCTGGGCCCCACGATCGGCGGCCTGATCCTCGACAACGCGAGTTGGCAATGGATCTTCTACGTCAACCTGCCGATCGGCATCATCGCCGTGATCGCCGCCCTGCGCGTCCTGCCCAATGTCGCGCGGCAACCGACCGAGGCACTGGATTACCTGGGCTTCGTACTGATGGCCACCGGCCTCCCGCTGCTCACCTACGGCCTGGCCGAGGTGGGCTCGACAGGAAGCTTTACCGCCGCCAAGGTCGTGATCCCTCTGATCGGTGGACTCGGCCTCGTGGCCGCTTTCGTGTTCCACGCGCTGCGTGTCCCCCGGCCTCTGCTCGACCTGCGCCTCTACAAGCGGCCCACCTTCTCCTCGGCCTCGGTGACGATGTTCTGCGTCGGCGCCGCCCTGTTCGGCGGCATGATCCTGCTGCCCCTCTACTGGCAGACGGTCCGCCACGAGTCGGTGGTCATCACCGGCCTGCTGACCGCGCCCCAGGGCCTCGGCGCGGCGCTGGTCATGCCGATCGCCGGCCGGCTCACCGACCGGTACGGCGGCGGCCTTCTGGCCCTGTTGGGCGTCTGCCTGTGTGCCGTGGCCACGATCCCCTTCGGGCTGATCGGCGCCCATACCTCGATCCTGTGGCTGAGCGCAGCGATGCTCGTCCGCGGCTTCGGGATTGGCTTTGCCTTCATGCCCGCGATGTCGGCCGCCTTTGCCTCGCTGAAGCGCAGCGAGCTATCTGATGCCACGCCCCAGCTCAACGTGCTGCAGCGCGTAGGAGGATCGATCGGCACCGCGGTGCTCGCGGTGATCCTGTCGCGCTCGCTCAGCAGCTCACACTCGCTGGCCCAGGCAGCGTCGGCCTACGGCACGGCCTTCTGGGCCGCAGCCGGATTGACCGCGCTGGCCATCATCCCGTGCATCATCCTGACCCGGGCCGAACGGAACGTCCGCCGGGACGGGGTGGCCACCGGCGCTTCCGATGAAGCAATGGCGGAGGCACTGGCGGCATGACCACCGTCGATCCCCACCCGCCGGGCGGCGAACTCGAGGCCATCGACGCCCGGGATCAGCTCGGCCATTCCTTCAAGGCCCTGATGGGCGCCGTTCGGCGCCTGCGCGGCCGCGAGGCCCAGCGACTGGGCAAGCTCAGCTACGCGCAGTACAGCCTGCTGTTCGGTCTCGCCGCCGAGCGCGAACTGTCGGCCAGCCAGCTGGCCGGAATCGCGGATCTGAGTCCGGCCACCGTGACGCAGATGCTCGATCACCTGGAGTCAGATCGACTCGTCAAGCGAGTGCGCTCGGAGCGCGACAAGCGCGTCGTCCTGGTATCCCTGACCATGGCCGGGCGCACGCTGGTGGAGGAGCGGCGAGCGCGCTTTGAGCCGCGCTGGCAGGCGGCGCTGACCGAGTTCAGCGACGAAGAGCTGCTCACCGCCGCGGCCGTCCTCGAACGCCTCCGCGAGCTCTTCGACGAGATCGACGGCGGTTAGCCCGCGCCAGAGCGGAGCTTCAGGTGGTCAGGAGTCCGTCCAGATGGGGCGTATCGCGCTCGGCGTCGCGGACGCCGAAACGCACCTCCTGACGCTCGCGGTCCTCCGCGAACGACACCGTGGCCGGAAGCAGGATCGGGCGCTTGAAGGCGACATCGACGGTGAAGGACCGGGGCAGCGAGGCGCCGAGCGCAGCCAGGCAACGGGCCTTGGTCCACATCCCGTGCGCGATCGCCGACGGGAATCCGAACAGGCGGGCGGTCAGCGGGTGAACGTGGATCGGGTTCAGGTCCCCCGAGACGGCGCCGTAGCGACGTCCGAGGTCGCCCCGCAGCCGCCAGGTGGCGGTGGCCGGGAGGCCTTCGCTGGAGGGAGGGCCGGGCGCCGCGGTGGAACTCGCCGGCTCGGAACCGGGGCCGCGACGCAGGTTGGTGGAGACCTCTTCCCAGACGAGCTCTTCACCGACCCGAGCCTCGGTGCAGATCCCGAACTGGGTGCCGCGCGGGTGGGGCTCGGGCGCCGTTGCCCAAACGCGCAGGGACAGCGTCTCGCTGGCCCCGATCGGCCGGTGCTGGACGATGCGGTTGGAAATGTGGACGAGCCCGATCGCGGGGAAGGGAAAGCGCGCGCTGGTGATCAGCGCCAGGTGCAGTGGGAAGGCGAGCATGTGAACCCAGGTGGGCGGCAAGGTGTCGCTGAGCCCAAATGAGCACACGCGGTCATAGACGGCCAGACGGCTGCGGTCGGTCTGCACTTCAGACAGCGTCAGGACCTCGTCGGGTACCTCGCCGCCTCCGCCCCCGAGGAACGGCAGGCGCGATGCCCCCGGGATCATGGCCGCGCCCGCCCGCGCGAACAGGGGCAGCATCGAGGGGGCGGCGATCAGTTCGCGTTCGCTCATCACGCCCCCAGCAGGCTCTGGCCACAGACGCGGACGATGTTCCCGGTCACCCCGCGTGAGGCCGGGCTGGCAAACCACGCGATCGCCTCGGCGACATCCACCGGGAGACCGCCCTGGGAGAGGCTGTTCATCCGCCGGCCGGCCTCGCGGATAGCGAGCGGCATGGCGGCCGTCATCCTGGTCTCGATGAAGCCGGGGGCGACCGCGTTGATGGTCACACCGCGCTTGGCCAGCGCGGGGGCGAACTCCTGAACGATCCCGATCACCCCGGCCTTGGAGGTGGAGTAGTTGGTCTGGCCGGCGTTACCGGCGATGCCGCTGATCGAGGAGACGCAGACGATGCGTC
>JBOGYN010000387.1:0-3514 GCA_050696855.1 Solirubrobacteraceae bacterium
GCCCGGGTCCGGGCTGGCGCCGGCGAACAGATCGACGTATGAGTCATACGTCCCTGCCGTCACCGGTGTTCCCTCCGGGAGCCCTGTCGCGTCCGCAGCCTCAGACGTGAGGCCGGCGACTTGATCAAGCGGATCGCATGGTTTGGGCAAAGCGATCGGCACATCCACGCCGGCAAGCTGATAGTCGAGCGCTGTGATTTCGTCCATCGCCGCCGTTCCGGTGAGCCTGGCAACGATGAAGCCGGTCACGTCAATCGCCATGGCAGCCCGCTCGAACAGGGCCGGCTGCACTTCGCGCCACCACAGAAGCTTAGGAAGCGCATGATCGGTCGCTATCTGAGCGTCATCCACACCAGTCGTGGCAACGAGCCGGCGGCGCTGAGCCTCGCCGCGGCGATCCAGGCCCGGTAGCAGCGCGGGCGATATCGCAACGAGGTGTTCGTCCACCAGCAGCGGCGCACACCCGAACGCACCGATCCCAATCACGGCTACGTCCGTGGTGTCGGCCTGGATCGTCGCGCGTCTCGTCGCGTCGCTGATGCTGGCGATTAGCGCTTCAGGGTCCTGCTCTGCCCGGCCAACTGACATCCGGCGGCCGTGGCCGATCCCTGAGCGCGCACGGCCGAGCACGGTTCCGTCACCGCGGACGACGGCAGCGCGCACACCGCTAAAGCCAATGTCGATCCCGAGCGCAACGATCTCAGCGCCAACTTCGACGCTCACGCGGGCGCTTGGTGATGGGGCTAGGCGAGCCAAATGTTCTGCCATTCGCAAGCGCCCAACGGCAGCCCGGTGCCCGCTGGGCCAATGCCTCTGACATTGGCCGCGAGCAGGTCCAGCAGCTTGTTGTAGGCGTAGATGATCAATCCCCCGTCGTTGAAGTCGATCAGTTGCATCTCGCGCTCGATCTCCTTGCGCCGGCTGGGGTCCAGCGATGCATTGGCTTGTCCGTACAGCTTTACGTAGCGCGGGTTGTTCCAATGCGTCTCGTTGAAGGGCGACGCTTTCAGGCTCCCGAGCGCGACCTGGTTTAGAAACGGGGTGTACCCCCAGTAATCCTGTGCAAATGGCCACTGGAGATACGATGGCCCGTAGAAGGTGCTGCTCGGAACGTGGTTGATCTTTATGGTCATGCCGGCACCGTTGGCCTGCTGGGCGAACACCTGCGCAGCCTGCACGACACCGGGAGCAAAGTCCGATGTCACCAGCGTGACGGCCAGCCCCTCCCTTCCGGCCTGCTTTAGCAGTGACTTCGCCTGCGGGAGGTCCTGGCCGCGATGCAAAGACGAGTCATACGCTGGATCCCACTGGGAGAACACGTCATTGCCCACTGAGCCCAGGCCGGTGAGACTGTCACTGATGAGCTGTGGACGGTTGGCGATTAGGCGCATCGCCTGGCGCACTCGGACGTCATCGAACGGGCTCTTGTCCACTCGCATCGTGAACGGGGTCCATTGACCGGGCAGGGAGACGAGCGCGTTGATCGTTGAGCTGCCCTTGGCCTGGTTAATCAGGGTCTGTGGTGCTTGTGCGAAGGCGTCGATTTGCCCCCCCTGCAGCGCGTTGAAGGCCGCAGTCTCGTCCGCGAACGAAGTGATGATCGTCAGGGTGTCTAGATAGGGCTGCGGGGCCCCGAGGTAGTGCTCGTTTCTGACGAATACGCTTTGCTGGCCGGGGGTGAAGCTCTGGTACTTGAACGGGCCGGTTCCGACTGGCGCCTTGGGGTTGTAGTCGGATGGGATGATCCCGAGGTACTGCATCTGGCATATCTGCTCAGGGAACGAGGCGTAGGGCACCGACATCGGCATCTCGACGGTCCGCTTATCGAGCTTGCGCATGCTGTTGCGCTCAAGCGGCCCGAGCGCAGGGGCGCCAGAGAAGGGATGCCTGGGATTGGTGATTCTGCGGTAGGTGAAGATCACGTCATCGGCGGTGACCGGGCGACCGTCAGAGAACTTGAGGTCAGGTTTGAGGCGCACGGTCCAGGTCCGTGCGTCCTTGCTCGGCGTGAGCTCCTCGGCTAGGTCGTGAACGATCTGGCGGGCGTCTGGAGACAGACGCATGAGGCCGTTGTAGAGCGCGAAGCACCGAATCGCATCGACCTGAAGCACCTGTCCGTTGGCATCCAACGTCTCAGACGGTCCCCCCCCGAGGATCGCTACCCGTAGCCCGCCACCGCGCTTGGGAGTTCCTTTGGAGAGGTTGCTCGTCGTCTGAGGTGACGCGGATGTGGAGCCGCAGGCAGCGAGCAGGCTTCCGCCCGCAATCAATGCTCCACCGTGCGCCAAAAACGACCTGCGGGTATGCCGCCGACTCTCAAGCAACGGGGAGTCAGGGTTGATCAATTCGGGCATTGCTCTCTCCTCGCTTCACCTTTGGCCGTCATCACGCCAACTGTCTTGTGGGTTGACACGTCCCGCTCGCCGCCTGTCAATCACGCGCCCGCGGGCGACTTGATCTGGGCTTGGGCGGGCATTCGCGGCACGTCCTTGAGCAGCTTGGTGGTGGTGTCAGTTCGCGGCCTGGCCAGCACTTCGCGAACACCACCTCGCTCGACGATCTCTCCGGCCCGCATGACCACCACTTGTTGCGCGACGCTGCTGACGAGCGCGAGGTTGTGGGTCACGAACAGGAGAGCGAGGTTGTGCTCTCTACGGAGACGGTCCAGCAGCTCGGTCACGATGCCCTGGACGGACACGTCCAGGGCGGAGGTCACCTCGTCGCACACAAGCAGGCGCGGGGCGACAACCAAGGCGCGTGCGATCGCCACTCGCTGGCGCTGGCCACCGGAGAGCTCATGCGGATATCGAAGCCCCGTGTTGCGGCTAAGCGAAACCTGGTCAAGCGCGTCCTCGGCCCGTGCCTGGATCTCGCGGCGTCCGAGCTCTGAGATCTCGAGTAGCGGCTGGGCGATTGTCTCGATGATGATCCGCCGCGGGTTCAAGGACGCGTATGGGTTCTGAAAGATGTACTGGACAGCAGTGCGCTCGGATGCGGTTCTTGCCCTCGCGCCGCGTGCGAGCAGCCCGTCACCAAGCCAGATCTCACCTCGGTAAGCGGCGTGGATGCCTGCCACGCAGCGGGCCAGCGTGGTCTTGCCAGAGCCCGACTCGCCCACCAGCGCGACGCATACACCCTCGGCGACGTCGAGCCCGATAGAGTGCAGAATCTCGCGGCTGCCGTGCCACGCGCGTAGCTCTCGGATAGAGAGCAACGGCGCTTCGGCTGCACGATGCTGCTCGACGGCTAGTTCGCGTCCAGCCTTGACCAGGCTGAGGCCGCCCGCCGCGCGGACACACCACACCTCATGCCCTGGGCCGACCTGAACACTTGGTGGAGGTGTCAGGCAGGCGGGCAACGAGTGGGGGCACCGTGGCTCAAACGCACACCCCGGCCCGCGCTCAGCGGGATCGGGGGCCTGGCCTGCGATCCCGATCAGGCGATTGTGCTCATCCAGCGACGGCACCGCGTCGATCAGGCCGCGGACATATGGATGGCGCGGTGCCGTGAGAAC
>JBOGYN010000388.1:0-2212 GCA_050696855.1 Solirubrobacteraceae bacterium
GCTACACGGACCTGAAGGCCGACGGCTCGACCTCGTGCGGGTGCTGGATCTACTGCGGCTGCTTCGCTGACGGGGTCAACCAGACCGCGCGCCGCAAACCGGGTTCTGAGCAGAGCTGGGTGGCTCCCGAGTGGGGGTGGGCGTGGCCGATGAATCGCCGGATCATCTACAACCGGGCCTCGGCGGACCCCGACGGCAACCCGTGGTCAGAGCGCAAGCGCTACGTCTGGTGGGATGCCGAGCAGTCGAAATGGACCGGCCATGACGTGCCCGACTTCAAGGTCGATATGCCCCCGGACTACGTACCCGACGACGACGCGACCGCCGAGAACGCGCTGCGGGGCGATACGCCGTTCATCATGCAGGCCGACGGGCGCGGCTGGCTGTTCGTGCCCAGCGGCCTCACCGACGGGCCCCTGCCGACCCATTATGAGCCGGTCGAGTCGCCGTTCCCGAACCTGCTCTACGAGCGCCACGCCAACCCCGCCGCCCAGCGACTCTGGAACAGCGAAAATCCCTACCACCCTTCGCACGGGCATCGAGGCGCCGATGTCTTTCCGTATGTGGCCATGACCTATCGCCTGACCGAACACCACACGGCCGGAGGGATGTCACGCTCGCTGCCCTACCTGGCCGAGCTGCAGCCTGAGTTCTTCTGCGAGGTCTCGCCCGAGCTGGCGGCCGAGCGCGACCTCGAGCACGCGGGGTGGGCGACGATCGTCACCGCGCGGGGGGCGGTGGAGGCACGGATCATGGTGACCTCTCGTCTGCGACCCCTCGAGGTGCACGGGCGCCCCGTCCATCAGGTCGGCCTTCCCTACCACTGGGGCCGGCTCGGCTACAGCAAGGGCGACTCGGCCAACGAGCTGCTCGGCATCGCGATGGACTCAAACGTCCACATCAGCGAATACAAGGTTTCCACCTGCGACATCCGGCCCGGACGCCGCCCCCGCGGACCCGGGCTGCGCAAGCTGGTCGAGGCCTACCGGACGAGAGCGGGGATCGCGTGAGCATCGAATCACTGCGGGTGCAGTCCTGGCCGGGCTCCTACGACACCGCCGCCAAGCCTCGGGTCGGATTCTTCACCGATACCTCGGTGTGCATCGGCTGCAAGGCGTGCGAGGTCGCGTGCAAGGAGTGGAACCAGATCCCCGAGGATGGCCTGAACTTCACCGGTGACTCCTATGACAACACCGGTGGACTGGGCGCCGACACCTGGCGCCACGTCGCCTTCGTCGAGCAGCAACTGCCGCTCGGACTCGACGAGGGAGCGCCGCTGGTCAAGCAGGCCGCCCGCGCTGAGCTCGACACGGTCGCGGTGCACGAGGATGCCGGGCTGCGCTGGCTGATGTCGGCCGACGTTTGCAAGCACTGCACCGAGGCCGCTTGCCTGGATGTGTGCCCGACCGGATCCCTGTTTCGGACCGAATACGGGACGGTGGTCGTGCAGGAGGACATCTGCAACGGCTGCGGCTACTGCATCCCGGCGTGCCCGTTCGGCGTGCTCGACCAGCGCAAGGATGACGGGCGCGCCTGGAAGTGCACCCTCTGCTATGACCGCCTCAAGGACGACCAGGAGCCCGCCTGTGCGAAGGCGTGTCCCACCGACTCGATCCAGTTCGGCGAGCTGGACGAGCTGCGAGAGCGGGCGGACGAGCGGTTGCGCGTGCTCAAGGACCGCGGGGTCTCCGAGGCTCGCCTCTACGGCCGTGACGATCATGATGGCGTGGGCGGGTTCGGAGCCTTCTTCCTGCTCCTCGACGAACCCGAGGTCTATGGCCTGCCCCCTGATCCGGCGGTGTGCACGCGTGACCTGGGCGAAACCTGGAAGGCGGCCGCGGCCGCGGCGGCGGTGCTGGTCGGAACGGTGCTGGCCACGTTCGCGGGCAGCCGGCGATGAGCGCCACGCAGACCAGGCCGACGCACTCCTACTACGGACGGCCGATCGTCAAGGAGCCGGTTTGGACATGGGAGATCCCGGCCTATTTCTTCACGGGCGGTCTCGCCGGCGCTTCCGCCACCCTCGGGCTGGTGGCCGACGTCACCGGTAACAAGCCGCTGGCCCGCAGCGCCTGGACCGCGGCGCTCGCCGGCGTCAGCGTGAGCCCCGTCTTCCTGATCTCAGACCTGGGAAGGCCCGAGCGTTTTCTGAACATGCTGCGCGTGTTCAAGATCACCTCGCCGATGAGCGTCGGCTCGTGGATCCTCAGCG
>JBOGYN010000389.1:0-2125 GCA_050696855.1 Solirubrobacteraceae bacterium
CTGATAATCCGCGATCGTGATCACCCGCTCGGGTCTTCCGGTGAGCGCCACCAGCGCGGGCAGAGCGCCGCCGCCGGCCGCGTCCAGAGCGGCGTCCACGCCGTCGGGGGCGAGCGCCCGGACACGCTCGGCGAGGCCGTCACCGTAGGTGGTCGGCTCGGCGCCGAGCGACCGGAGAAACTCGTGGTTGGCGGGGCTCGCCGTCCCGATCACCCGGGCGCCGCGGTCGCGAGCGATCTGCACCGCGGCCTGACCAACCCCGCCGGCGGCGCCGTTGATGACCACGGTCGTCCCTGCGGTGACCTCGAGGGCATCGAGGGTGCGTACCGCGGTCTCGACCGCGACCGGCAAGCTGGCGGCACCGGCGAAGTCGAGCGACGGCGGGATCGGAGCGTAGTCCTCGAGCAGAGCGAACTCGGCCGCCCCGCCCCCACCGGCCGCGAATCCGAACACCTGGTCGCCCACCACGACGTCGCTGATCCGGTCACCGACCTCGTCGACCACCCCCGCGACCTCGCGGCCCGTGGTCTGGGGCAGTTCCCCGCCCATCATGCCGCTGCGCATCTTCCAATCCACCGGGTTGATGCCCACGGCGTGGACGGCGACGCGGATCTGCCCGGGGGCCGGCTGCGGATCTGGGAGCTCGGCGATCTCAATCACCTCGGGGCCTCCGAATTGACTGAACTGAGCTGCTCGCATGGTTCCCCTCCGAACGGTTATTGTGTGCTCAACCATACTGTGCGGGGGCCGCCGGGGGCCGCCGGGGGCCGCCGCGTCAGCCGGTCAGCGCGCGGGCCCGGGCGAATACGGCGTCGAGCATCGGCTCGGTGAGCCGGCCGGTGAACGTGTTCTGCTGGCTGACGTGGTAGCACCCGAGCAGGGTGAGCCGGCCGATCTCGACTTCGACCCCGTGCCCGAAGCGGGGGCGCGGGCGCGCAACCGCCGAGCCCAGGACGCGCAGGGCCGCGTCCCAGGCAAAGCCACCCAGGCACACCATCACCCGCGCCTGCGAGAGAAGTTCGAGCTCACGGACGAAGTAGGGCAGGCAGGTGTCGCGCTCGGCGGGGGTCGGCTTGTTGTCAGGCGGGGCGCAGCGCACGGCGGCTGCAACCCAGCAACCGCTGAGCCGCAGGCCGTCATCGCGGCTGACCGACTGGGGCTGGTTGGCGTAGCCGGCGCGCCACAGGGCGGCGAACAGCCAGTCGCCGGAGCGATCCCCGGTGAAAACACGGCCGGTCCGGTTGCCGCCGTGGGCGGCCGGCGCCAGCCCGAGGATGACCACCGAGGCCTCCGGGTCACCGAAGCCCGGGAGCGGACGGCCCCAATACTCCTGGTCGGCGAAGGCGGCCCGCTTGACCCGCGCGACCTCCTCGCGCCACGTCACCAACCGCGGGCAGCGGCGGCAACCGACGATCTCCCGTTCGAGGACATCGAGCCCGTCAGGGCCGGCCATCAGACCCGGCGTCAGGCAGCAAACCCAGGATCAGCCGTTCGATCACCGGAGCCAGCTCGGCCACTGACGCAGGCACCCCGAGCCGGAGCTGGCGTGAGACGAGCTCAGCGATCGCCCCCACCACCGCGAACGAGTCGTGCGGGGACGCGAAGCGTCCGCTGAGGCCGCGACGCGCCGCCTCGGCGTTCTCGGCGTCGAGCACGCCCGCGAACGTCTGCAGGACCTTGTCGCGATGCTGGGCGGCCCGGGGACCGGCGCCGATGATCTCGACCAGCAGGGTCTGCGCATACTCGGGGTGCTCGGAGAGAGCAGACAAGAAGGCGCGCACGCCCGCCCGAATCCGCTCGCGGGCATCACCGGGCGCACGCTGAGCCGCGGTTACCATCGACGCGACTACGACCTCGGCGGCGAGATCAAAGAGGGAGAGCATGCACTCCTCCTTGTTGGCGAAGTGCTCGTAGAAGGTCGCCTTGGACATCCCGGCCCGGCGGCTGATCGACTCCGAGCTCGCCCCGGCGTAGCCGTCGCGGGCAAACTCGAACGCGGCCGCCTGCAGCAGGCGCTGGCGCTGAAGGGGCAGCCGGACTTCCGGCGGCGGCGCGTGACGTCCCCTCGCGGCAGTCATCCTCACCCGACGGTCATCGCAGGGCGCGGCCGTACTGGCGCTCGTAA
>JBOGYN010000390.1:0-10440 GCA_050696855.1 Solirubrobacteraceae bacterium
CGTCGGCGCCCAGGACAGCGAGGGCGTCGATCGGTCGACCATGGACCTGAACTCGGGCAACTGCACGCTCGCCGGCTGCACCCCTCAGTCCATTGATCAAGACCAGCTGATTGCGCAGGTGGCGGCGGCCAACCCACACACCGTCGTGGTCCTCAACACCGGAGGTCCCGTGCTGATGCCCTGGCTGGGTCAGGTCCAGGGTCTGTTCGAGGCCTGGTATCCCGGGCAGGAGGACGGGAACGCGATCGCGGCCCTGCTCTACGGGGACGTCAATCCGTCGGCCAAGCTCCCCGAGACGTTCCCGCGGTCCCAGACCGATCTTCCCACCCAGAGCGCGACGCAGTACCCGGGCGTCAACGATGCCCAGGGTGTTCCGCAATCTCAGTACAGCGAGGGTCTGTTGGTCGGCTACCGCTGGTACGACGCCCGGCACATCGCACCGCTGTTCCCGTTCGGCTACGGGCTCTCGTACACGAGCTTTGACTACGGGCCGCTGCAGATCACGGCCTCCCGCAGCGGTCCGACCGTGGCGACGGCGAGCCTCGCGGTCACCAACACCGGTCAGCGTTCGGGGGCCGACATCCCGCAGCTCTACATCGCCGCCCCGGCCGCCACCGGCGAGCCGCCCAAGCAGCTGAAGGGCTTTGCGCGCGTCGACCTCGCGGCGGGGCAGACCAAGCAGGCGAGCTTTCCGATCGACGATCGGGCGCTTTCGTACTGGAGCACGAACGCCTCGGGGTGGCGGGCGGCCCCCGGCTGCTACGCGATCATGATCGGTCACGACGAGCTCGACATCGTCCGGCAGGCCACCGTGGCGGTCAACGGTGCCCACTGCCCCGGAGCGGTGGCCAGCATCACCACGGACAGCGTCCCGCCACCACGGTGCCCAGCACCACAGGGACGCCTCTCCGGGAGCCGGCTGGGCCCGGTCGCGCTGGGCATGACCAGGGCCCGCGTCCGCCGGACCCTGCGCGGACGCGCCCACCGCGGTCGGCGCGACATGGACTTCTTCTGCCTGGCGGGCGGCGGCGGGATTCGGGCCGGCTATCCCTCGCGCCGGCTGCTCGCCGAACTGCCGCGCGGCGTGCGCCGTCGCGTCCAGGGCCGCGCCGTGCTGCTGCTGACCGCCAACCGCCATTACGCCCTCGGCGTCGTGCGCCCGGGCCAGTCAGCCGCATCGGCTCGCCACCACCTGAAACTGGGCCGCGGGCTTCATGTCGGGCGCAACACGTGGTATCTGACCTCCTCGCGCGGATCTCGCCGCGGGGTGCTCCGGGTCCAGGGCGGGCGGGTCCGGGAGATCGGCATCACTGAACGGCGCCTGACCGCCGGCTCGGCCGCCGCGCGCCGGCTGCTGGCCAGCTTCTCCTGACCACTGTTCAGACCAGAAATTGGCAAACCGGGGTTGACCCTCTCCCGCTTTCGGTCGATCATGAAGGCGTGAGGGGCGCTCACAGACCCGGCTTCGTGTGGGGACGGGGGCAACGCGGGACCGCTCGGCGGCTCGTCGTCACAGCGGTACTGGCCTGTGGACTGGTGTTCACCGGCGCGTACGCGACGTGCGCGCACGCGGATGCGAACCCGATTGGCGCGCACTCGACGCTTCAGGTCAACAGCTCCTACGCGCTGATGCAGGCGATGTTCTCCGAGGCGGCCAACCTGCACGCCGGAGCGATCCGGGTGGATGTTGCGCCGGCGCTGATCTTCCCCGACCGTCCCGCCGACCCGGACTACCGGGGGCTGGATGAGATCATGGGACTCGCCCGGCAGTACCACCTGCGGATCGTCGCTGACCTGTTCACGATTCCCGCCTGGCTGGCCGACTGTCCGCCCCCGGGCAACCAGTCCGTGGTGGCTCGGTGCGGCACCGACGATCTCGCCGGCTACGGCTCGGTGGTCCAGCAGATCGTCGGCCATGCCGACTCGGTGATCCACGACTGGGAGATCTGGAACGAGCCCGACAGCGGGCAGTTCTTCTCTGGCACTCCCCAGCAGTACGCGGGGATGTTGCGCGCCGCCCACGACGCCATCAAGCAGGCCGACCCACAGGGCAACGTGCTGCTGGGGGGTATCTCCAACCCGGCCGGGATGAGCTGGCTGGGCCAGGTGTTGGCCACTCCGGGGGTGGACGCGGTGAACGCCTTCGACACCGCCAATGTCCACGAACGAAGCTCCCTGACCGCGTTGGCGCCCGACCTCGTGTCGTGGCGCTGGTTCTTGTCCGCCCACGGCTTCAACGGGCCACTCTGGGTGACCGAGCATGGCTACCCGGCGGACCCGGCCTACCAGTACGACCCGGCCTACAGCTCCGGTCCGGACTCCCAGGCCGCCTACCTGACGGCCTCGATCCCGACCCTGATCGACGCCGGGGCCAGCGAGGTATTCGTCACCGAACGCGACAACCTGGGTGGCCAGTTCGCCTCCGAGGGCGTCCTCGCCGGCGGGGCGTCCGATCCGGCGCAGTCGGGGCAGGCCCTGAGTGAGCGGCCGGCCTACGCGGCCGTGCGGGCGATCGTCGAGTGCTACCTGCTCCTGGCTCGCAACTGCCCGGCTTCATTGCCGACCGCGACACCGGCCGCGCTGGCCATCGCCGCCACCCGGATCGGAGGATCGTCGTCCGGGACGATCAGCGTGTCCGATTCTGGTCCTTCGCCCCTGCAGCTCAGTCCGGCCGTGCTCGCCTCGGGCGCGGCGCCCGGGATCACCGTCCAGCAGGACGCCTGCCCGGGGATTCTCGAGCCCAGCCAGACCTGCACGATCCAGCTTCATTTCGCGCCGCTGACCGGCGGGGCCCAGGCGGCCACATTGCAGGTGCCCACCGACAGCGGCACGCTCAACGTGCCGGTGAGTGCGGTGGCGCCCTCGGTGGCGAGCCTCACGTCGCCCCAGCTGGTGAAGCCGACCTTCGCCGCTCTTCGCGCCGATGGCGTCGGCTACACCCAGGGTCTCGTCCTGGACCTCGCCAACCCCCTCTCGGCTCCGGTCAGGATCACCTACGCGAACCTATGGGGAGCGGATCCGCGCCAGTTTCACCTCCCGGCCAGCGCGTGCACGAGGGCAACGCTCGCCCCCGCCGCGACGTGCCGGCTCTCGGTGCTGTTTGAGCCTACTCGCGTCGGCACGGCCCACGCCGAGCTCACGCTGCACGGAGACGGGTTGCCGCTCGTGGTCGCCCTCAAGGCCACCGCCTATGCACGGCCGGCGGTCATGCTGCTGGTCACCACCAATCGGGCTTCCTGCCGCTCGAGCCGGTCGGGCAAGCAGGTACTGGTGGGAAGCGACGAGCCCGCGACCGTGACGTGGCGCGCCGTCCGATCCCGCCGGACCGCGGCCGCGAGCTGCTCGGCCTCGTCGCCCGGCGGCGGTCGGGGCACCGCATCGGGACGTTCGGCGACCACCGGCCGCACGGCCACCAGCGCGCGGCGGTCGCGGGTCCGCGGTCACCGGGGGTACATGGCCCGCTTCCGGCTGCTGGTGGCGGGCGGGCGGCACGGCCTCCGGCCCGGGGTCTATGAGCTGTCGGTCATCGCCACCAACCGTCACGGCTCGAGCCGGGCGCGAGCGATCACCGTCACGGTCGCCGGTAAGGCATGAGCTGATTCGGGTCAGCCGCTCAGCCAGCGGCCGGGTCAGCGGGCCGCTGCCACAGCGACGACGGGTAGTAGTCGTAGACGACTTCGTCGAGCATCCCGAAGCGGACCCCGGCTCGGACCATGCGCTCGAGGAGAAAGTAGTCCCCGGGCATCGGCACGTCGGCGGCCACCCACTCCCGGCCGAAGAGGCGCAGACCGGCGTGAACGAGGGCAGCGCACGACGCACTTCCGTCCCAGGGCTGGTAAGGCAGGGCGGGTTCGCCTTCGTTGGGCTCCCGCGGGGCGGGGGGAAAGCGGCCCAGCCGGTTGCGCTCTCCGCTCGGCGCCACCTGTTCCATGACCCCGTAGGCGACCTCCAGGTGCTGGGCCCGGGCCAGAGCCAGCAGGCTGGCCACCGCGCCGGAGCGCAGAGCGTCGTCGTCATCGAGATCGGCGATCCAGCGGCCACGCGCCATTCGGTGGCCTTCGTTGCGGGTCAGGGTGGAGCCCGTCATCCAGTGACTCATCCCGTCGGGGCGGACGAAGCGCTGGGTCAGGTCTGCGAAGCGGATTCGTGAATCGCCGAGTCCCGCCACGGCAGCGCGGACGTCCTCGCCGGCCGCGTCCCCGACGATCACGACCTCGAGGTTGGCGTAGGTCTGGTCCAGAGCCGAGGGAACCGCGCGGCTGGTCAGGACCTCGGCGCGGTCCCCCCGCGCGCAGATGACCACCGACACGAGCGGGTCGGGCTCGGTGAAGGCGAGCTCGTATTCGGCGGATGCCCGCAGGTCGTGGAGGCGGCGCCGGTGTCCGGGGTCGTCGCGAGCCAGTGACAGCAGCAGCGGGCGCAGGCTCTCGAGTCGGCCTTCGATCCGCTCCAGGCGGCCTTCGAGTTGGGCGAAATGTTCGGCGAGCTCCGCGCGTTCGTCGGGCTGACGGCCGCGGTTCACGGTCGGACTCCGTTCTCGCGGTAGACCCGGGCGGGCACCCCCTGGACGCGGACATCCTCGGGGACATCGCGGACGACCACGGAGCCGGCTGCGATCACGGCACCGGCTCCGATCTGGACGGCGTTGACGACGGTGGCGCCGATGCCCACCTGGCAATCCTCGCCGATCGTCGTGTTGCCGCCCACGTTGGCTCCGGGATTGATGACTACGCCGGGCCCGAGGGTCACGTGATGACCGACGGTGGAGCCGCGGCCGACCAGGGTCTGGGCTCCGATCAGCGTGGCGGCCCCGATCACGGCCAGGGGCCCGATCACCGCTCCGGGCGCGATCTCGCTGCTCGGGCTGACCGCTGCGCGCGGGTGGACGATCGTCCCCGCGGTCCAACCGTGAACGGTGAGCTGCGCCCACCGCGGCATCCGGGCTCCCCCGACCGCGATCACGGCCCGTGCCGCCCCGGACGGCCGCGCTTCCGGACCGATCACGGGCTGCCCATGGACGACGGTGCCAATCCGATCGCGATCGATGAGCTCGATCAGCCCGACCACCTCTCGCCCCGCTGCGCGGGCGTACTCGAGGAGTTCGAGGGCGAACGTGCCCGTGCCGGCGAGGTACAGAACGGAGTCATCGGCGCGCACCCGTTCGTCAGCGCGCTCGGCGACAGCCCCCATGGTCCGGAGTCTAAGGGAGCTCTTCGCGTAGACCGCGCCGGATTCGCGGTCGGGCAGCTTTGACCCGCGGGCGCCCAGGTCGGCGGCTACGGTGCGCCCGTGCGCTCAGACATCCCGGGGGTGGCGGCGGGCCGCCAGCCGGGACCCCGGAAGATGACTCCAAGCCTGTCGCGCCAGCCGTGCGCGAGCCTGACGTCGTGCCAGATGGCCACGTATTCGTGGAAGTTCACCCGCACGGGATTGAAGGTCTGGATGTTCTTGGTCAGCCCGTAGCGAACCCGCTCGCGCTCGGGTTCGAAGGTCTGAAACAGCCGGTCCCAGATGATCAGCTCGCCGGCGTAGTTGCGATCCAGGTACTGCTGGTTGGTCCCATGATGGACCCGGTGGTGGCTGGGGGTGTTGAAGATCGCCTCAAACCAGCCGGGCAGCCGGTGGATCCGCTCGGTGTGGATCCAGAACTGGTAGATGAGGTTCCAGCTCTGGGCGAGCAGGATCGTCCAGACTGGAAAGCCGACCAGCGGCATCCACATCCAGAACGGAAAGGTGCTGATCGATATCCACGGCTGGCGCAGCGCCGTGGACAGGTTGTAGTGCTCGGAGGAATGGTGGACGACGTGGGTGGCCCAGAACACCCGGCTGACGTGGTGGATGCGGTGATACCAGTAGAACGAGAAGTCGTCGGCGAAGAACAGCAACGGCCAGAACCACCAGTCGCCGGGATGCAGACGCAGCGGGCTGAGCTCATACAGCGCGGCGTAGCCGGCGACGATCGTCACCTTGAGCGCCAGGTCAACCACCACGCGCCCCAGGCCCATCGTCAGGCTGGTCCGCGTGTCACGGGAGTCGTAGCCGACCAGCCCGGCGACGGACTCCTCGCCCGCGTGCGCGAAGGAGACGTACTCGACCACCAGGAGCAGGACGAAAAACGGGATCGCGTAGATAAGGATCGGGACCATGGGCGGTCAGACAAGCGTAGGGACCAGTGCGAGTGCCATCGCTTTGGCCTGATCGGCGCTCAGCTCCCATCCGCGGCTGGTCGCGCGCGCCCACGCCGGCGGCCCCATCCGTTGCTCGAGGGCCTCGATCGGCGGCGTGACGACGGCGCCGGACATCAGCGATCCGCGGTTCATCCCGACGTCGGCGCCGACCCGCTCGGCCGCCCCGAACACCTGGGCCGCGTCCTCGTCGCGTCCGAGGGTGGCGAGCGCGGCCGCGATCCCGACCATCTGCACGGCGATGTTGGCGGCGTCGGTGTTGCGGATCTCGCGCTCCAGCGAGGCCCCGTAGCGTTCGAGTGCCTGCGCGCCCTGGCCCCGGCCCAGCGCACAGTCGGCGAGATAGCTGATCGCCGCGTTGGCGGCAAAGTCAGTTCGCTCGGGGCGATCCAGGATGGCCTGGAGTCGCGCTTCGGCCTAGTCCCAATTCTCTTCCACCACGGCGGCGAACGCGATCGTGCCCTCGAGCTGGTCACGGACCCGCGGATCGGGAATTTCGACCGCCAGCGCGAGCGCCTCGGCGATCACCGCCCGGGCGTCGGGTCCCCGTCCGGCCAGCGTGAGCATGTGGGCATGGGTGGTCAGGCTGCTCACCAGCGCGCGGGCCGGCCCCGACTGGCGATGGCAATCCACCGCCGCCTGGGTCCAGGCCACCACCTGGTCCATGTCGCCGTCCAGGATGGCGGTCATCGCCTGGGAGATGAGCAGCCGGCCCGAGATCACATCATCCCGCTGGTCGGCCGCCACCAACGCCTGGATCTGCTCCGCGAAGGCGGAGAGGCGCCCCACGAAGTACAGCGGACGGCCGCTCGCGGCGAGCAGGCGCCGGTACAGGGGCCGGTCGTGGTCGTGGGTCCAGCTGATCGCGAGCTCGACCTCGTCCAGGACATCGCGGGTACGGGCGATCGCACCTTCGAGGTCGAGCGAGATCTCAAGGTTGAGGGCCTCGGCGGTCTCGGCCATCAGCTCGGCGTGGGTGACGCGCAGATCGTGTTCGCGCCCATCCCCGGCCAGCAGCTCACGGGCGTGGCGTCGGACCCGCTCGGCCATGGTCAGGCGCCCGTCGCCGCGGGTGTGCAGGAGTGAGAAGTCGAGCAGGGCGGCCATCGCCTCCCACACGTCGAGCTGGGCGCCGAACACCCGCTCCGCCTGCTCCAGTGTCCAGGCGCCCGCGAACACGCCCAGGCCGGCAAACAGCTCGCGCTGCTCGGGCTCGAGCAGCGACACCGTCCAGTCCAGCGCCGCGCGGAGTCCGCGCTGGCGGGCGGGCATGTCCCGGGTCCCGCGCCCAAGGGCCTCGACGCCCCGCCCGAGCGCCGCCAAGAGGGCGTCGACGCCGGCCATCCGGAGGCGGGCGGCGGCCAGCTCGAGAGCCAGGGGGAGCCCGTCGAGCTGGCGGCAGAGCTCGGCCACGGCCGCGGCGTTGCCAGGCCCGAGCACAAACGACGGATCGACCGCGCGAGCCCGCTCGACGAACATCGCCACCGCCGGCGCGCCGGTCACGGTCTCGGGGTCGTGCTCGCGGGGATCGGGCAGGCCGAGCGGCTCGAGCGGGACGACGGTCTCGGCGGCGAGCCGCAGCGGCGCCTGACTGGTGGCGAGGATGCGGACGCCCGGCGCGGCGCCGAGCACACGGCCGAGCAGCCCGGCGGCGTCGAGTACGTGCTCGAGGTTGTCAATCACCAGCAAGAGCTCGCGACGCCCGAGGTGGTCAAGGATCGCGGCCTCGGGATCGACCTCGCCCCGCGGCATGGCCACGCCCTCGATCAGAGCGGCCGTGACGCCGGCGGCATCGGGCACCGGGGCCAGCTGAACCAGAAAGACGCCGTCGGCAAAGGCATGGCGCACCGCGTCTCCGCAGGCAATGGCCAGCCGGGTCTTGCCCGAGCCGCCGGCACCGATCAGGGTGATCAGGCGCTCGGGGGTCGCGGTGAGGCGATTGACCAGGTTGGCCAGCTCGGCCTCCCGGCCCAGGAGGGGGGTGGCGATCGAGGGCAGGTTGGTCCGAGCGTTTTCCAGCGTCCGGGGAGCGGGGAAGTCGGAGCTTCGGCGACCGGCCACGACGAGGTGAAAGAGGGTTCGCGGGGCGGTGAAGTCCTTGAGGGCGTGCTCGCCGAGGTCGTCCACGTCGGCCTCGGGCACGAGCGCGCGGGTCGCGGCGCTGAGCATGACCTGGCCGCCGTGCGCGGCCGAACAGAGCCGAGCGGCGTAGTGGACGTCGATGCCCCAATAGGTCCCCTCGTGCACGCGCGGCTCGCCGGTGTGCAGCGCCATCCGCACGCGGACCGCCCGACCGTGGGGCCACGGGTGGCCGCCCAGCGCCTGCTGAGCATCGGCCGCGGCGGCGACGGCCGCCGAGACGCTGGCGAAGGCGACGAAGAAGCCGTCGCCCTCGGTATCGACCTCGGTTCCGTCATGGTCGGCCCAGACCCCGCGCAGCAGGCGGTGGTGTTCGGCCAGCACCTCGCCGTACACGTCCCCGAGCTCCTGCAGAAGCCTGGTCGAGCCCTCGATGTCGGTGAAGAGCAGCGTTACCACCCCGGTGGGGAGGGCAAGCGCCCGTACTGCGCCCATGGACCGGACTTTAGGGCACACACGCGGCCTTGGTACCGGACGCGGCTGCTAAACCGTCCCGTGCAGGAAGTACCAGACAAAGAAGCCGCTGAACACGATCAGCAACGGGCTCGCCCGGCGGCGGTTGAGGATCTCGACTGCAGTGTGGAGCAGGATCCCGACCCCGACTCCGTTGGCGATGCTGTAGGTCACCGGCATCACGATGATGGTCGCGAACACGGCCAGCGGTGAGGCGTTGTCCCAGCGCAGATCGCGCACGAGCGAGAACATCATCACCCCGACGATGACCAGCGCCGAAGCGGTCGCCTCGGTGGGGATGATCCCGGCGATCGGGGAGATGAACATGCAGAGCAGGAGCAGGCCGCCGGTGACCACCGAGGCCAGCCCGGTGCGGGCTCCGGCCGCGACCCCGGCGTTTGACTCGATGAAGGTGGTGTTCGACGACGCCGACATGAAGCCGCCGAGCAGGGCGGCGAAGCCGTCGATTCCCAGGGCGGTCCGGATCCGCGGAAGGCGTCCCTGATCGTCGAGCAGCCCGGCGTTACGCCCCACGCTGATCGAGGTGCCGACGTTGTCGAACAGGTCCGACATGATCACCGCCAGGATCACTGCCACCGCGCTCCCGCCCAGCACGCCGAAATGAAAGCCGACGTGCGAGCCGTCGGCCAGGCTCAGATCGGGGGTGGTCAGCCAAGCGCCCTGGGGCAGACGCGCCGTCCCGTCGGTCCAGATGTGGTGGCCGTCGACCGCGTTGATGACCGTGGCGACCACAGTGGCGCCCAGGATCCCGAACAGCAGCGCTCCGCGCACCCCACGCTGGTAGAACGTCCAGGTCACGAGCAGCCCGAGCGCGAAGACGAGCATTTTCCACGTGCCGAGGTGCGCGCCGAGCGTCCCGAGCTCGCCGCCTGAGATCACGAAGCCGGCGTTCTTGAGGCCGACGACCGTGATGAATGCGCCGATCCCGATCCCGATCGCCAGCTTGAGGTCGAAGGGGATAGCGTCGATGATCCGCTCGCGCAGGCCGAGCACGACCAGGACCATGATCACCGCGCCGTCGATGACGAAGATCCCCATCATCGAGGACCAGGTGACCCGGTGGGCGGCGACCTCGGCGGCGGCGAAGGCATTGAGCCCCAGCCCGGAGGCGAGCGCGAACGGGTACTTGCCGAACACGCCCATGGCGATCGTGAGCAGGCCGCCGGCCAGGGCGGTCACCCCCAGCACCTGGTCAAAGCCGAGCTTGGCCCCGCTGAGGTCCGTGGTTCCCGAGAGGATCGACGGGTTGACGAAGACGATGTAGACCAGGGTCAGGAAGGTGGTGACCCCGCCGATGATCTCGGTGCGGTAATCCGAGCCGCGCGCGGTGACCTCAAACCAGCGATCGATCCCGGCCGGGGGCGGGCTCGTCCCGGATTGCTTGGGAGTCGGGGTGGTGGTCGTGGCCACGCGCGGAAACCTACTGAGACGGCTCACCGATCGTTGGCCCGGAGCCTCGGCTTCTGCTAGAGGTACTACCCATGACCAAGATCGCCGTCACCGGAGGCAGTGGCAAGGCCGGGCGAGTCGTCGTCCGCGACCTGGCCGAGCACGGGCACGAGGTTCTTAACATCGATCTCGTCCCCTCGCCCGAGTCCTATTCCCCCGAAGCCCCGATCCCCTTCCTGCGCGCCGACGTGAC
>JBOGYN010000391.1:0-5098 GCA_050696855.1 Solirubrobacteraceae bacterium
TTCCAGAACCGGCTGCTGCTCGAGACGGTCGCCGCTCGTCTCGAGCACGCCGGGCTGCGTGTCCTCATCCCCGAGCGGCTGCCGCCCAACGACGGCGGGATCTCCTACGGGCAGGCCGCCGTGGCGGCGGCGCTCAACCCGAGCTGATCGGGCGGCGCCGGTTCGCGCCCCGTCTAACTGCCGGCCTCAGGAGCGCGTCGCCACCGTGTCGGGGGCGACGAGCGGCTCGCAAGCCCGCGCCCCGGCTGCGAAGATCGACGGCATGAAGCAAGCGCACCCCAACGTATTCGTGGCCGAGTTCGAGTACGACGCCAGTGACCCCGAGGGCTACCGGAGCGGCGTCAGCAACGTGGGCCGCCTGGCCGGCGGCACCGCCAACAACGTCAAGCTGTTCGAGATCCGGGTCGGGCAGAGCGTCTGCCCGTATCACTATGAGTACGAGGAGGAGTGGCTGCTCGTCCTCGAGGGCTCGGCCGAGCTCCGCACGCCCGCGGGCACCGAGACGCTCATGCGGGGAGCGCTCGTCTGTTTCCCGGCCGGACCCGAGGGCGCCCACAAGCTGACCGCGCGACACGAAGTTGCGCGGGTGCTGATGTTCTCAAGCGCCCGTGAGCCGGCCGTGGCGGTATACCCCGACAGCGACAAGATCGGGGTGTGGCCGGGCGATCCGGACGACGAGCTGATGCTGCGCCGCGCCGACGGCGGCATCCCCTACTTCGACGGCGAGCCAGCGGACTGAGCCCGCGCCGCCGGACTGGCGGCACGCCGGCGCCGTCCGCGCAGACGCCCCTGGGCGTCCGCGCGAGCGGCTGGCGGTTACGCTGCGGCCGGGAGCTGGGTCAGACGCAGCGCGTTTCCCGAGGGATCCCGGAAGCCCGCGTCGATCCCGTAGGGCCGCTGCTCGGGTGTCTCGGTGAATTCGACGCCGCGGCCGGAGAGCTCCTCGTAGCTGGCCTGACAGTCCTCGGTGGTCAAGAAGACGGTGCCGGCCAGTCCCTTGGCCATCAGCGATTCGACCTCGGCCTTGGTCTCGGGCTCGAACATCGGCGCGCCCGGGATGCTCATCAGCACGATGTCGATCTCGGACTGGCCGGGAGGTCCGACGGTGAGCCAGCGGAAGTCGCCCATCTCGGGCAGGGTCACGTCGGATCGGACCTCGAAGCCGAGCTTCTGGGTGTAGAAGGCCAAGGCCTCGTCCTGATCATGGACCCAGAGCTGGGTGGTGGCAATCTTCATCATCTTTGCTCCTCGGTGAGACGGTGAACGGTGAGCCCCAAACTAAACCCGCATCGTCCGCCTGTCTTCTCGAAACGTGCTGCGTTGCGGCCGGGAGTAGGCGCGCAGAATGCAGCTCGGGACCCGAGCGAAGTCGGCCGCGGGCGGGAAACGGGCGCGATAGGCGGTCGGGGACAGACCGAAGGTGCGGGTGAAGCTGGAGGTGAACGAGCCAACGCTCGCCAGCCCGACCGAGAAGCAGATCTCAGCCACTGATTGGTCGGTGCTGCGCAGCAGCGCAGCGGCCCGCTCGAGCCGACGGGTGAGCAGGTAGGAATGGGGCGGCTCGCCGAACGTACGCCGGAACTCGCGGCTGAAGTGCGCGCGCGAGAGTCCCGCCGCCCGGGCCATGTCATCGACGCCGAGGGGCTCGAAGTAGCGCGCGTCGGCCAGGTCCTTGGCGCGGAGCAGATGGCGGGCTGGGGGGACGAAGGCCATGGCGCCATTATCGCGCTAGCCGCGCCCCGGTCATGATCCACGCCGCCGCTCCACCGGTGATCACCGGCAGGATCGCCTCGAGGTCGTGGGCGGGCGGCCGATCCTGGGTCAGCGGCGCGACCCGCTCGCGAACCGCGGCGTGGAGCGCGCCCACCGGCTCACCGGGTGCGCCCGGATCGCAGTCCAGCGCCTGACAGGCGCACAGCAGCTCGATCGCCACCACCCGCTCCAGCCGGTCCACTGCGTCGAGCGCCATCATCGCGGCCGTCATGCCCATCGAAACGTGGTCCTCCTGATTGTCGGAGGTCGGGATGCTGTCCACGCTGACCGGATGCGCCAGCGCCCGCAGCTCGGCCACCAGCGCCGCGGCGGTGTACTGGGCGACCATGTAACCGCTCGACGTCCCGGCATCGGTGGTCAGGAACTCGGGCAGCCGGCCGTTGAGCGTCGGTGAGAGGAGGCGGAAGGTCCGCCGCTCCGAGATCGAGCCGAGATCGGCGAGCGCCAGGCGCAGCGTGTCGAAGGCCAGCGCCAGGCTCTGGCCGTGGAAGTTGCCGGCCGAGATCACCTCGGGCGGCTCCTCGAACACCAGGGGGTTGTCAGTGACCGCGTTGAGGTCGGCGTGCACGAGCTCGGAAAAGAAGCGGTACCCCTCCCGCGCGGCACCATGGACCTGAGCGGCGCAGCGCAGCGAGTAGGCGTCCTGGAGGCGGGCCGAACCAGGCCCGGCGATCCGGCTCGAGCCGCTCAGCGCCGTGTGAATGTTGGCCGCGCTGTCCCCCTGGCCGCTCAGCCGGCGCAGACGGTGCACACGGGGGTCAAAGGCCGGCAGGGCTCCGCGCAGCGCCTCGATCGTGGCCGCCGTGACGAGATCGATCGCTTCCAACAGCTCCCGAACCCGAACGGCGACCAGCGCCCCGATGGCGCTCATGAAGTGCGTCCCGTTGATCAGCGCCAGACCCTCCTTGCTCTCGAGCTCGAGCGCGTCGAGTCCGAGGGCGTCCAGCGCCTGAGCACCGCTGACCAGCTCACCCCCCGGCGCGTGGAGCTGGCCCTCGCCGAGCAGCGGCAGAAAAGCGTGGGCCGAAGGCGCGAGGTCGCCGCTCGCCCCCAGGGAACCCGTCCGGGGCACCCGGGGCACAAAGCCGCTGTTGATCAGGGTCGCGATCCGCTCCACGACCACCGGGCGCACGCCGCTGTGGCCGAGCAGGAGCCCGTTGGCCCGGACCGCCATCGCCCCGAGGACCACCCCAGCGGGCAGGTCGCGTCCCGTGCCCGCGGCGTGGCTGCGCAGCAGATTGACTTGGAGATGGCGCTGGAGCTCGGGTGCGACCGTGTTGGAGACCAGCGCCCCAAACCCGGTGCTGATTCCGTACACCGGCGTGCCGCTGCTGAGAATCTCCTCCAGCACCGCCCGGTTGCCGGCCACCCGCGCCAGCGCGCCCGGATCGATCTTGACGCGAGCGCCGGCGGCGATCGCCGCCACGCCCGGCGCGCCCAGCTCCCCGCTGAGCGTCACGGCGGCGAGTGGCTGAGAGGAGGGAAAGTCGGTCATGGCTTGGTGGGACCCCGGCGGCGGTGAGCATAACCCTGGCCGGTGGTCGCGCGTAACGCCCGGACACTACGCTGGGGAGCCGTGAAGCTCAGCCGCCACCTCGCCCCCGAACTGCCGCGCGAGGCAGCCTCGTTCCTGGCCTGCGTGGCCACGGTGCTGGAGCTCGACCCGGCGGCGCTGCCGGCCCTGGCCGAGGACGAGGATCCGTCCACCGGCTGGACAATCGCCCGCTGGCTCGGCGGTCTCGGACTCGGGCTGGCGCGGATCTCGGCGCCCCAGACCTTCACCTGGCCCGGCCCGTGGATCGCCCGGGCGCAGCCCCCGGCGGGCGACGCGCGCTTCGTGGTCATGTACGGGGTTCCATCGGGGGTGGTCTGGGATCCTGCCCGCCGGAGCGACGCCAATGGCCAAGGCGACGCCGACGACAACAACGAATTTGAGTGCGAATGGCTGACCGACGGGTTCCTGATCGCCGCCACCGACATCGCGCTCGCGCGGCCGCCGCTTCCGGAAGCGCCGCCGGGAGCGGGCAGCGTGGAGCGAATCTGGGTCGCGGCCCGGGCCGGCGAGCCGGCGGTCGCGGTTGAGGGCGTGAAAGCTCTCGCCGGTCGTGGTCTCGACGGCGATCGTCATGTGACCGGAGCCGGAACCTTCCCGTCGGGGGTGCCGGGCAGCGCCCTGACCCTGGTCGAGGCCGAGGTCTGTGAGTCCTTCGCCCCCGCCCTGAGACCCGACGAGCACCGCCGGAACGTGATCACACGCGGCGTGGCCCTCAATCGGCTCGTCGGCCACGAGTTCACGGTGGGTAGCGTGCGCTGCCGAGGAGCGCGCCTGTGCGAGCCATGCACGGTCGTCCAGGGCTACGCCGCACGCCCGGTGCTGCGCGAGCTCGTGCACCGTGGCGGGCTGCGCGCCGACATCCTCGAGGACGGTGTGATCCGCGTCGGCGACGCGGTCCGGGCCGTCCACGTTGCACCCAGCGACTAAATCCCTGCTACCTTCGACGGAGTCGGTCGACGCCGTCGGCCGCGAGGCAGCTCGCTTGGGTCCCGCAATGACAGCGGTTCGGGTCAGCCACAGCCTCCCGAATCGTTTCGCGGCCCAACCGCCGCCAAGGAGCAGTGAAAACTTCATGCAGTCATTCGCCGAACTCGGCGTATCGAGCGCCGTCGTGCGCGCGCTCGCCACTCAGGGCGTCAACGAACCCTTCGCGGTTCAGCGCCTGGTCATCCGTGACGTCCTCGATGGACGCGACGTGCTGGCCCGCTCGCCCACCGGGTCGGGCAAGACGCTCGCCTTCGGAATCCCCCTCGTGGACGGCATCAGCGCCGACGGGCCGCGCCCGGCCGCGCTGATCCTGGCCCCCACCCGGGAACTGGCCACTCAGATCGCCGCCGATCTGCGCGAGATCGCCCACGCGCGCGCCCTGCGCGTCACCGCCGTATACGGCGGCGTGGGCCTCGTCAAGCAGGGCCGCGACGCGGCCAACTCACACATCGTCGTCGCCACCCCCGGACGCCTGGAGGACCAGCTCTCGCGCCGCGCCTTCGACCTGCGCCGGGTCCAGACCCTGGTGCTCGACGAGGCCGACCGGATGCTCGACATGGGCTTCCGTCCCGCCGTGGACCGGATCGTCTCCGCCTGCCCGAACTCCCGCCAGACGCTGTTCTTCTCGGCCACGCTCGACGGGGACGCGGGCCGCGCAGCGCGCGACTACACGTCGGATCCCGTCCATCACGAGCACGGCCCCTCCGGGCGCCGCGCCGCTGCCGACGTCGAGCACCGCTTCGTGTCGGTGACGGGCGGTCAGCGGCTCGAGACCCTGTTGGC
>JBOGYN010000392.1:0-3530 GCA_050696855.1 Solirubrobacteraceae bacterium
GCGCCCCTCATAGTCCCGCCGGCCCACAGGGCCACCTCGAGCACTCGCGCATCCTCACGACTGGCCTCAAAATCCAGTCGCGATATCAGCCTGGTCACGCCCGACGCCGGGGGTGGTCTGACCCGCAAGGGCGCCGGCGTCACGCCCACCGGCAATGGTGGTTTTCAGCGTGGTCAGCCGCACCGCATCACCGTGACAACACTGCCTGTCCACCGACACCGACCGGTGCTCGCGGCCCCACCCGGCGGCGGTACGCCAATCGGTTCTGGCAACTCAACTCCCAGCTCGCCCAGTTCAAGCGGCGGCTCGGGCGGTGGTTCAACAGCCCCTCCCTCGCCGCCACCCGTCGGGGGCTCAAGCGGAGGACGCACCGTGACCGCGGCGGGCACCACCGTGGCAGCCGGTCCTAACGGAGCGACGGCCACAACGGCCGTGCCGGGGAGCCCGACCACCGGCGCTTCAGCCACAGCATCATCTGGAACGATCAGCGCGTCAGCCAGTGCCGGAGGATTGAGCGCCGGGGTCACCGTCAAGCCGGGGCTTCCCGCGCCCAGCCTGCCGACTACGCTGCCGGTCCTCCCTCTCCCAGGCAGTTAGTCAGCGCCGACTGTGCCGGCGCTGACCACCTATACGATCCAGCCAAAGAGCACCGGAGACCAAACCCGCTCGATCAGGTCAGCTCGAAGCGATCTAGGTTCATGACCTTGTCCCATGCCGCCACGAAGTCGCGCACGACCTTCTCGGGCGCGTCGTCGTAAGCGTAAACCTCCGCGATCGCCCGAAGCTGGTCGTTGGACCCGAAGACGAGGTCGACGGCCGTAGCGCTCCACTTCGCCTCCCCGGTGGCCCGGTCGCGACCCTCGTAGATTTGCGTCGGGGAGCCGTTGCGCGACGCGGAGGCCTCCCATTCCGTGCCCATGTCGAGCAGGTTGACGAAGAAGTCGTTCGTCAACGCCTCGGCCCGGTCGGTGAAGACGCCGTGCTTTGCCTGCTTGTGATTGGCGTTCAGGACGCGCATGCCGCCCACCAGAACCGTCATCTCGGGCGCGGTCAGCGTCAACATGTTGGCCCGCTCGACCAGCAGGGTCTCCGGTGAGAGCGTCTGCCCGCTGTGGATGTAGTTCCGAAACCCGTCGAACGTGGGCTCGAGGACGTCGAACGAGTCCACGTCGGTCTGCTCCTGCGTGGCATCGGCACGGCCCGCCGCGAATGGGACCGCGACCTCATGCCCAGCCTTCTTCGCCGCCTCCTCCACGGCGGCGCAACCGCCGAGGACGATGAGGTCGGCGAGCGAGATCTGCTTGCCGCCCGGTTGCGCGCTGTTGAAGCCCTGCTGGATTCCCTCGAGGGTTTTCAAAACCTTCGCGAGCTCAGCCGGGTTGTTGACCTCCCAGTCGCGCTGCGGGGCCAGGCGGAGCCGTGCCCCGTTGGCGCCGCCGCGCCGGTCGGTGCCCCGGAAGCTCGCCGCCGCGGCCCACGCGGTGCCGACGAGCTGGGAGATGGAGAGGCCGGAGGCGAGGAGCTCTCGCTTCAAGGCGGCGATGTCCTCCTCACCGGCGAGCGGATGATCCACCCCGGGGACGGGGTCCTGCCAGAGCTGCGGCTCCGGGACCCACGGCCCGAGGTAGCGCGAGATCGGCCCCATGTCGCGGTGCAGAAGCTTGTACCACGCCTTGGCGAACGCCTCAGCGAGCTCGTCGGGGTTCTCGTAGAACCGCCGTGCGATCGGCCCGTAGATCGGATCCACCTTCAGCGCGAGGTCGGTGGTCAGCATCATCGGCGCGTGGCGCTTGGACGGGTCGTGCGCGTCCGGCACGGTGCCCTGCGCCTCCGAATCCTTGGGGGTCCACTGCTTCGCGCCGGCCGGGCTGGTCGTCAGCTCCCAGTCGTAGCGGAACAGGTTCTCCAGGAAGCCGTTGTCCCACTTCGTGGGTTCGTTCGTCCAAGCCCCCTCGAGTCCGCTGGTGATCGCGTCGGCGCCCTTGCCGGCGCCGTAGCTGTTCTTCCAGCCCAAGAGCTGCTGCTCGAGCGGAGCAGCCTCGGGCTCGGGCCCGATGTACTTCGGGTCGACGGCGCCGTGGGTCTTGCCGAACGTGTGGCCGCCGACGATGAGGGCGAGGGTCTCCTCGTCGTTCATCGCCATCCGGCGGAACGTCTCACGGATGTCCTTGGCCGCGGCGAGCGGATCTGGGTTGCCGTTCGGTCCCTCCGGGTTGACGTAGATGAGTCCCAACTGCACCGCGCCGAACGGTCCGCTGAGCTCTCGGTCGCCGCTGTAGCGCTCATCGCCGAGCCAGGTGTCCTCCGCCCCCCAGAAGATCTCCTCCGGCTCGAAGATGTCCTCGCGACCGAAGCCGAAGCCGAACGTCTCAAAGCCCATTGACTCCATCGCGCAGTTTCCGGCGAAGATGATCAGGTCGGCCCACGAGAGCTTGCGGCCGTACTTCTGCTTGACCGGCCACAGCAGCCGACGCGCCTTATCCAGGCTCGCATTGTCGGGCCAGCTGTTGAGCGGCGCGAAACGCTGGGCGCCGCGCGCGCCGCCGCCGCGCCCATCGGCGATGCGGTAGGTACCAGCTGCGTGCCATGACATCCGGATGAACAGCGGACCGTAGTGGCCGTAGTCAGCCGGCCACCACTCCTGCGACGTGGTCATGACCTCGAAGACGTCACGCTTGAGCGCCTCGGCGTCGAGCTGCGTGAACTGCTCGCGGTAGTCGACGCCGTCCAGCGGGGTCGCCAGCGGCGAATGCGCGTGGAGAACCTGCAGATTCGGCTGTTCGGGCCACCAGTCCTGGTTTGTCCGCGGTCGGGTGCCCTTGGGCTCCGGGGACGGGATCGCGGGGTTCTCGGATTCGCTCACGCTCTCAGTCACGTCGTTCCTCCTACTCGTGCTCTCTGTTGTGTTGTGATCTGCCCTGCCTATCTGAAGCTCGTCCCGTCACGACCCCGCCTGGCTGGCATTTTTCTGTCCGGCATACGGCCCCGATCATGGCTCGGGAGCGAGAGCCGCCGCGGCGAGGCAGTCCGGGCAGCGGCCCCAGTAGACAACTTCGGCTTCATCGATCTCGTAGCCCAGATCGTCCTCGGGGGCCAGGCATGGAGCCGCGCCAACCGCACACCCCACGTCGACCATCCGGTTGCACATCCGGCAAATGAGATGGTGGTGGTTGTCCCCGACCCGATTCTCGTAGCGCGCCGGCGAGCCGGCGGGCTGGATGCGGCGGATGATGGCCCTGTCGGCGAGTGTGCCGAGCGCGTTGTACACCGCTTGAAGCGAGACGGCACCGATTTCCGACCGCACAACAGCAGCGACTTCAGCCGCGGTGCTGTGTGGTCGCTCATCCAGCGTCCGCAGGACAGCGAGGCGCTGGGCCGTGACCTGCACACCGTGCTCACGGAGCAGACCAACCTTGTCAGCAGCGTCCCCCGCTCGCGGGGCAAGCTGTGCCAGTCGATGCTGGAGCGGATCCATTATTGGGCGGCCACCGGTGTTTGATCCTATCGACCTCTCCGCCCGAAGCTGTTGC
>JBOGYN010000393.1:0-1539 GCA_050696855.1 Solirubrobacteraceae bacterium
CCCATCTCCCCGCCTATCGCCGGGCGCGGTTGGGGCTCGTGCGGACCTATCAGCTCTCGAGCGAGTTCCGGCGCCTGACGGTGCTCGAGAACCTGGTTGCGGCGGCGCCGGGCCAGAGCGGGGAGCGTTTCCGCGTGCTCCTGCAAGGTCGGCGGGCATGGCGTAAGCAGGAGCGGGAGCTGGTGGCTCAGGCGCGTGCCCTGCTCGATCGGTTCGCCCTGCGCGATAAGGAGGACGACTACGCCGGGAATCTCAGCGGCGGGCAGAAGCGGTTGCTCGAGATCGCCCGGAGTCTGATGGCCTCACCGGTCCTGCTTCTGCTCGATGAGCCGATGGCGGGGGTGAACCCGACCTTCATCCGGACGATCGAGCAGTACCTGAGAGAAGTCAGCGAGGAAGGCGTCTCGATGTTGCTGATCGAGCATGAGCTCGACGTGGTCGACCGTTTGTGCGAATCGGTGATCGTAATGGCGCGCGGCGAGGTAATCGCGAGCGGGAAGATGGCCGACGTACGGGCGCGACCGGAGGTACGCAATGCCTACCTCGTCGGGTGAGCGGACGGCGAGGCCCGCGCCGCTCCTCGTGGTGCGCGACTTCTCGGCGGGCTACGGCGGCCCGCCGGTTGTCTCTGGCCTCAGCATCGAGGTGGGCGTTGGCGAAGTGGTGACCGTCGTGGGCCCCAATGGTGCTGGCAAGAGCACGTTGCTGAAGGGGCTCGCGGGCGTTGCCCAGTACATCGGCGGCACGGTCGAGCTCGATGGCACCGATATGACCGCCTGGCCGACGGCCCTGCTGGCCCGAGCAGGCGTCGGCTACGTCCCGCAGAGCCGAGAGGTGTTCGGCGATCTGACGGTGCACGAGAACCTGGAGATGGGCGGCGTGCTGATGGCAAAACGCGAGGTGGCGGCGCGGATCGAGGAGGTAGTTTCGATGCTGCCGCTCCTGAAGGGGATGATGAAACGCCGCGCCGACAAGCTCAGCGGCGGCGAGCGCAAGGTGCTGGCGATCGCCCGCGCGCTCATGAGCCGACCGAGGATCCTGCTGCTGGACGAGCCGACGTCCGGGCTCACCGCTGAGCTCTCGACGGAGATCCTCCGTACCGAAGTTGCCGGTCTCGCCAGCACCGGTACGGCCATCCTGCTCGTTGAGCAGAAGGCCTTGGCGGCGCTGGAAGTTTCCGATTGGACGTACGTGCTGGCGTCCGGAACGACGCAGCTGTCCGCCCCGTCGAGCGAGCTGCTGCGCCGGAGCGACCTCGGCGACGTCTTCCTCGGCGAGGTGACCGAGACCGAAATCGAGCTCGTCTCAGGCACCGCGCCGACCGACGACGCAGTGGCCGAGCGGTAGGAAAGATCGCCCGATGGACGCGACGAGCGGCTCGCAAGCACGCGACGCAAAGATCATATGTAATACGATTGGTCGCGCGCGCGCGTGCGCGTGTGCGCGCGCTGTGACCGGATCCTGTTTGTGCCACGAGACGCCGCTGGGCAATGTGCCTGTGCCGTGCGAAACCATCCCGTCCAAGACTGGGGAGAGGAG
>JBOGYN010000394.1:0-6367 GCA_050696855.1 Solirubrobacteraceae bacterium
GCGCAGTGGGGGCGGGCCGGAGGGTCGGCGAGGCTGTCCGTGCGGCGCGATCGGCCGGCGCGGCCGGCTCGGTCACCAGCCCAGTCTGGATCGTGCGCAGGCGCTTGTCGATCTCGGCCAGACGGGCATCGAGAATCGAGATCTGCGGCGGCTCGGCGGACATTGGTCGGCCGAGCCTACTGCGCGTTCCGGCGCGAATCGAGCGGCGCGGGTGGGACGTGATGTATTTAAGGCCCGCTATGCGGAACTTAGATGCCGCACGTCGGCCAAGATCGGGCGCGAAGGTGAAATCAGGCGGCGGAGCCGAGCAGTGAGACGGCCAGCTCGGCCACCTGCGTCGGGGTGCGCCCAACGCGCACGCCCTTGCTCTCGAGCGCCTGCGCCTTGGCGGCCGCGGTCCCGTGCGAGCCGGACACGATCGCACCGGCGTGACCCATCGTCTTGCCGGCCGGGGCGGTGAAGCCGGCGATGTAGGCGACGGTCGGCTTGGTCACCTGGGCGGCGATGAACTCGGCGGCCTGCTCCTCGGCGTCGCCGCCGATCTCGCCACACATCACGATCAGCTCGGTCTCGGGGTCGTCCTGGAACATCCCGATCACATCGATGAAATCGGTGCCGGGCACCGGGTCCCCGCCGATGCCCACGATCGACGAGTTGCCAAAGCCGCTCTTGGCCAGTACGTCGCCGATCTGGTAGGTCAGGGTGCCCGAGCGCGAGACCACGCCGACGTTGCCCTCGCGGAAGAACTGGGCCGGGATGATCCCGACGCTGGCCTTGCCGGGCGAGAGGATGCCCGGGCAGTTGGGGCCGACCAGGCGGGCCCGGCCGTTCTTCTTCAAGGTGTTGTAGACCCGCAGCTCGTCGTGAGCCGGGATCCCCTCGGTGATGCAGATGATCAGTTCGATCCCGGCATCCTCGGCCTCGAGGATCGAGTCGGCGGCGAAACGCGGCGGCACGAAGATCATCGCCGTGTTGGCACCCTCGTGCTCGACGGCCTCGTGGAAGGTGTTGAAGACCGGCACGCCATCCACATCCTGACCACCCTTGCCGGGGGTGACACCCCCGACGACCTGGGTGCCGTAGTCGCGGTTGCGAAGGGTGTGGAAGGTCCCCTCCCGGCCGGTGACGCCGGAGGTGCACAGGCGTGTTTCGGTGCCGACCAGAATGCTCATCAGCTGCGAGCCGCGCCGTTGGCCGCCGCGGTGCCGGTGGTCGCGAGCTCGACGACCTTGGCCGCCGCGCCATCCATCGTCGCCTCGGTATGCACGCCGGGCAGGTTGGCCTCGGTGAGCAGGGCGCGACCCTCTTCGCCGTTGGTGCCATCCAGGCGGACGACGAAGGGCACGGTCGGCTGGATCTGGGCAAAGGCCTCGATCAGGCCCTTGGCCACCTCGTCACAGCGGGTGATGCCGCCGAAGATGTTGAACAACACGGCCTTGACCTTGGGATCGGAGAGGATGACCTCGACCGCGCTGGTGATCGCGTCGGCGCGGGAGCCGCCGCCGGCGTCGAGGAAGTTGGCCGGGGTGCCGCCGGCCTCAGCGACAACGTCCAGCGTGGACATCGAGAGTCCGGCGCCGTTGGCCAGGATGCCGATGTCCCCGTCGAGCTTGACGTAGGTCAGGCCACGCTCCTTGGCCATCTGCTCCTGGGGATCCTCGCCCGAGGGGTCGCGCAGGGCGGCGTTCTCCGGGTGGCGGTAGAGGGCGTTGCCGTCCAGCGTGACCTTGGCGTCCAGCGCCTTGACGTCGCGATCCGGTGAGACGATCAGCGGGTTGACCTCCACCAGCGTCGCCTCCTCCTCGGTGAAGACCTCATAGAGCTTGGCCAGCATCGCCCCCACCGGGCGGACCACATCGGCGTCAATTCCGGCCTCGAAGGCGAGACGGCGACCGTGGAAGTCCTGGAACCCGAGCAGCGGGTCGACGTGGAGGTGGGCGATCGCGTCCGGATCCTCGTCGGCGACCTGCTCGATGTCCATCCCGCCCTTGGTCGAGAGCATGACCAGGGGCGCCTTGGCCGAGCGGTCAAAGACAACCGAGGCGTAGTACTCGGAGGCGATTTCCGAAGCGCCCTCGATCCAGACCTCATGAACGGTGAGGCCGCGGATGTCCATCCCCAGGATCGCCTGGGCATTGACCTGAGCCTCGGCGCGGTCGGCGCACACCTTGATGCCGCCGAGCTTGCCGCGACCGCCGATCTGGACCTGGGCCTTGACCACGCAGGGGTAGCCGATCTCGTCGGCGGCGGCTACCGCCTCGTCCACGCTTCGGGCCGGCCGTCCATCCGGTACCGGCACGCCGTGGCGCGCAAACAACTGCTTTCCCTGATATTCGAGCAGATCCATGGGCTTCGGTCACTGTATTGAATTCGGGATCGACGGCAGCCTCTGAGGGACCACGACGCAGTTGGCGCGCAAGCCGTGGCATTATCAGCCAGCGATGGCGATCCCCAAGAACGTTTCGTTCGTCACTTTCGACGTCTACGGCACCCTGATTGATTGGGACACCGGCGCCTACGAGGCGTTCCAGAAAGAGGCCGAGCGTGACGGCTTCACGCTCGAGCGCGATGAGCTGATCCCGCTCTTCCACGAGGTCCAGCAGCAGATCCAGGCCGGCTCCTACGAGCTCTACGCCGAGGTCCTGCGCCGGACGGCGATCCAGATCGCCAAGCAGCTGGGCTGGCCGCTGGAGCCCTCGCGCTCGGGCTTCCTACCCGACTCGGTGGAGCGCTGGAAGCCGTTCAAGGAGACCAGCTCGGTCCTGACCAAGGTGGCCAAGAAGCACAAGATCGGGCTGGTGTCCAACATCGATGACAAACTCCTTGGCCAGACCCGGCGCCACATCCCGCTCGACTTCGATCTCGTCGTCACGGCCCAGCAGGTGCGCTCCTACAAGCCCGACCCCTCCCACTTCACCGAGTGCGAGCGGCGGATCGGCACCAAGAAGGGCTGGGTGCACATTGCGGCCAGCTACTACCACGACGTGGAGCCATGCCTGAAGAAGAAGGTGCCGGTGATCTGGGTCAACCGCACCAAGCAGCAGCTCGAGCCGGGCCAGAAGAAGCCCGATGCCGAGGTCACCAACCTCCGCGAAGCCGCGAAGCTGATCGGCGCCAGCTGACCGTGCGCGGCCGCCGGCCGCGGGGGCGCGAGCGACGCGGGCAGGAAGGCTGATGCGGGCCAGTGCGCTGCATCCCGATGTGCTGGTGTTCGTATCCGACGTCTGGCAGACCACGTGCACAGCGGTACGGGCCGGCGACGAAGGCTTCCTGATCGACTCGCCCGTCTACCCTGAGGAGCTCCGAGCCCTCCCCGACGTGCTCGAGCAGGCCGGATTTCCCGCCTCGGGTCTCCTGGCCACCCACGGCGACTGGGATCACCTGCTGGGCCGCCTGGCCTTCCCGGAAGCCTCGCTGGGTTGCGGCGACTCCACCGCCCAACGGCTCGCCGGTGACCCTGGTGGCGCCCAGCGCAAGCTGCGCGACTTCGACCGCCAGCACTACGTGCAGCGTCCCGCCCCGCTGACCCTGGGCAGCCTCCAGTCATTGCCGCTGCCGGGCAAGCTCGAGCTCGGCCCCGCCCACGAGGTCGAGCTCTACCCGGCCGACGGCCACACGGCCGACGGCGCCGCCTTCTGGCTACCGTGGCTGCGCATCCTCGTCTGTGGTGACTATCTCTCACCGGTGGAGATCCCGATGCTGAGCCCGGGCGGGAGCCTGAGTGCCTATCGGGCCACGCTGCAACGGTTGGCACCGCTGGTCGCGCAGGCCGACTGGGTGGTGCCCGGACACGGGTCCCCGCAATCGCGGGAGCGCGTCCTGGCCGTGCTCCGGGAGGACGCCGAATACGTGGGGCAGCTGCTCGCCGACCCCGCGCAGGCCGCCCCGCCGGAATCCCGGGCAGACTCCGTGCAACGCGGGATCCACAGGTCCAACCTCGAGCTGCTGGCCAGCGCCGGATGAGCGCTGGACGCCCGCTGCAGTTGCTGGTCTGCGACGCCACCGGGGTGTCCGGACCCGACGTGATCGAGCGGCTGAGCTCCGGCCGTGATGTAACCGTGACCGGCCCTGAGAATCCCGATGCCAGCCTGCGGGCGATCGCGGCCGGCTCGCTTTCACCGGACCTCGTCGTGATCGTGGTCGACGCCCGGTCAGGCCCAGTAACGGCCACGCGCCGCGAGGCGTACCTGATGAGCCTGCTCGGGGTCGGGGCGGCGGCCTTCGCGATCGTCGAGCCGCCGGCGGCGCAAGCCGACGAGGAGCGTTATCACACGGTGGCGCGCGAATGCGCCCAGCTCGCGCGGCGGGTCGGGCTCGGGCCGGTGACCTGTTTCCCGGTGTCGGCCCGCGACGGCTGGTTCGGAGGTCTGCCGCTGCCCGAGTTCCTGGACGAGCTCGCCGCCGCCCCCCGGCCTGGCTCGGCAGACCGGGGCCCGGAGCTGCCCGACACCGATCAGATCCGGGCCACGATCATCTGGACGCACCCGAGCCCACTGCTGCGCGGACGGACCTACACGCTGCGCACTGAAACCGAGGAGCTCACCGCGACGGTGGCCCCGATCAAGCACCGGCTCGACCTCGACAGGCTCGAGCCGGTTCCGGCCACTCAGCTCGAGAACGGGCAGATCGGCGACTGTGACCTCGAGCTCGGCGGGTCGATCGCCGCCGCGCCCTTCCGAGCCCGGGACGGACGAGGTGCCTTCATCCTCGCCGATCCGCTCAGCGACGAGCCGGCCGGCGTGGGTCTGGTTCGGTTCGCGCTGCGCCGAGCCCAGAACCTGCGCTGGCAGCCGCTCTCGGTCGACAGCGCCAGCCGCGCCGACCGACTCAGGCAGACCCCCTGTGTGCTGTGGCTGACCGGGCTCTCGGGGGCCGGCAAGTCCACGATCGCCAACCAGGTCGAAACCGATCTGCAGGCTCGTGGCCTGCACACCTACCTCCTCGACGGCGACAACGTCCGCCACGGGCTCAACCGGGATCTGGGCTTCACCGACGCCGACCGGGTGGAGAACATCCGGCGTGTCGCCGAAGTGGCCAAGCTGATGGTCGACGCCGGCCTGATCGTGATCGTCTCGTTCATCTCGCCGTTCCGCAGCGAGCGAGAGATGGCCCGGGGCCTGTTCAAGCCTGGCCGCTTCTTCGAGGTGTACGTCGACACGCCGCTGGAGGTGGCCGAGGAGCGCGATCCCAAGGGTCTGTACCACAAGGCCCGCCGGGGCGAGCTGCGCAACTTCACGGGCATCGATTCGGCCTACGAGCCGCCCGAGGCACCGGATCTGAAGCTGCCCACCACCGTCCTATCTGTTCCCGAGTCCTCACACGAGGTGCTGGGCATGCTGCGGACGCGCGGCATCTTGGCACCCGACAGCTAGGCGTCGGGTAGGCCCTGGCCGCTCAGCGCGAGCAGTGGGCCACTGCTTCGATCTCGACCCGGGCCCCGGGATGGGCGAGGGCCGAGACATCGACCAGGAACACGGTCACCTTGACCACGTCGCCGAACCCGGCGCCGACGTGCTCGAGGACCTGAGCGAGGTTGCGAAACACCTGCTCGGCTTGGCCCACGACATCGTTGCCGCCGACCAGCGCCCCGTCGGCATCGAGGGCCAGCATGCCCGAGATCCAGACCGTGTCACCGGCCCAGACCGCGTCCACATAGTGGCTGAGCGGCTCGGGCAGCGCCTCGGCCAGGCGGACGCGACGCAACTGCTGATCGCTCACTCGGTCACGGCGCGGACGAATGGACGCGAGCCAGGATCGGCGAGGGATGGAAGCCGTTGCACGGGTTGAGGTCCTGCGGGCAGGACGAGATCCCCACGATCGAGTCCATCAGCACCTCGAGCAGGATCCCATCCCCGGCCTTGCCGGGCGGGATCTCGTTGCCGAAGCGGCGGTCAGGGTGGATGGGCGCGTTCTGAAACAGATTGAACGGGTCGGGGATCTCCCATTCGCTGATCCCCCACGGGGCGTAGGCCTCGGTCAGGTTGGTGCGACAGCTGCGGTGACCTTCCACCTGGTAATCGAGGCGGTAGCGGCGCTCGTCGCACATCGAGGTGACCACGTCCTGGGCAGCATCGATTGGATGCGCACTGCCCTGGCCCAGGCGGAGACCGACGAACTCAGCTCGTGATGACGGCGATCGTGTCGCCGGTGGCGACCGAGCCCCCGACCGTGATCGGGAGCTCGGCGACCTTGCCCGCCTTGTGGGCGGTGATCTCGTTCTCCATCTTCATCGCCTCGATCACGGCGATCAGCGAGCCGGCCTGCACCTCGTCGCCCGCCTGCACGGCGACGCGCAGGACGGTCCCCTGCAGCGGTGAGGCGAGCGTGTCGCCGCCGCCGGCGTCGTGGCCGGAGCGCTCCGCGCGGC
>JBOGYN010000395.1:0-7383 GCA_050696855.1 Solirubrobacteraceae bacterium
CCAACGGTCTGCTGCGCCAATACCTGCCCAAGGGCTCAGATCTCGCGGTTCACACCCAGACCGAGCTTGATCAGATCGCCGGCCAGCTCAACGGCCGCCCCCGCGAGACGCTGGACTGGATGACACCAGCCGAGAAGATGCTCGAGCTGCTCTCCTAGCCTGACCCCCTCGCCGGCAAGACCACGCCGATCCCGGTCGACGGATCGGTCACGACGATCGCTTCCGACGCCCTCCAGACGGCCTTTAGGACGCGAGCCGTTTCTCACCGGCCGACGTCGATCTCGGCCTCGATCGCCGTTTGATCTCGCCCGCCAACACAGCGCTGCTTCAGGCCGGGTCAGCTCAGGCCGCGCCACCGCCAGGTCAAGCACGAAAGCTCACTGCATGGCCCCTCCGACGAGTTGGTCCAGATCAATCGCTCACAGACACAAAAAGAGACCTACAAACCCAGCCTCCGTCAAAGCCAGTCAGGCTCAAACTGACAAACTTCCAAGGTGTTGCGCTGACCGCCTGAGACCGACGACGTCAAACCGCTGCCGACCGCTTGTGCGGCCCCGGCAAGGAGCAATAGACGGAAAATCCGCACGCCTCAGCATCAGCGCCGATGGATACGCGACCACTCCGGACGGATGGCCTTCGGTGGCCGAGCCTGAACGTGTTCGTCCTGGCCTCCGAGCGCGCCACTGGCACCCCGGACCACATGGTGGTAGAGAGGGAACCCCGTCCGTCTGCCGGACCAGGTCCAGGCGGCCAACCAGGGCCGCGAGGGGCACGTGGTCGGGGGCCGCGAAGAATTACCCCCTCCGGCCCACTGCCCTGCGATGCTCGCGCCATGGCGTCAACGCACGAGCGAAAGCTCGCCGTGGTCACCAGGCCCCTCTCTACGGGCCTCAGGACGGCTGGTGCGATCGCGCGCGGGCTGACGCTGGCGATCGCGATGACGCTCACGTCCGCGGGTGTGGCTCTGGCGGACTCCACCGTCAGCTTCGATGACTACGGGTCGGGGACGGTCATCACAAATCAGTACGCCGATCTCGGCGGCTCGGGTCAGGGCGTCGTGTTCGGGCCGCTGCCGGGTGGGGCCGGCGACGGGCGGCGGCCGGTGGTTCGGACACCTCCCACGGGGCAGGCGCAGTCCGGGTCTCAGGTCGCGGACATCGCCACGTGCTCCGGGTGTGGGCCCTCCTTCACGCCCTCCACGACCGGAACCTTCTCGATCGCGCGCTCCCGCGTATCCGTGTACGTCGGGTATCTGGGCCCGTTGACCGCCTGTTCGGCCGGCGACACGGCAGCGATGTCCTGCGCGGTCGTGCAGCTGCTGGCCTTCGACGCCGGCGGGACCCGGATCGCCGCTTCGGCGCCGGCGCTGATCGGCGAGGGAACGGGCATCCACACCCGACTCGTGGTCACAGCGCCGACGGCGACGATCGCCGCCTTTGAAGTCACCGCGCGCGCCGAGACCGACGACAACAAGCAGATCGCGATCGACGATCTCACCTTCGACAATCCGCCGGTTCCCGCCCCGCCTGACTTCACGCTCACGCCTCAGTCCTCGAGCCTGACCGTCGTCAACGGCCAGGGCGCCAGCGACGTGATCACGATCGGGCGAATCAGTAACTCGACGGGCGATGTGCAGCTGAGTGCCGGCGGGCTGCCGCCGGGCGTCCATGCCCAGTTCACCCCCGATCCGGCGAGCTCGCAATCCACACTGACCCTGACCGCCGATCCCTCCGCGCCTCCGACCAGCCCGGCAAACCCGACGATGACGATTGCGGGCACTCCGCAATCTGCGACCGCAGGCAGCGTTCCCCACTCCGTAACCCTCAGCGTTCGCGTCGAGTCGGTGTGTGCGGACGTAGTGACCGGCGCGAATCTCGTGGCGGCGCTGCGGTCCGGCTGCCAGGACGTCCACGTCGACGACGCGGCACAGATCGATCTTTCGCAGTTTGGTGACCATCCCGAGCGCTTTCCGGGCTATGACGCTGTCAGTACTTCAACCGGAGTGATCCATATCCCCGATGGCGTGACGTTAGAAAGCGACCGCTCTCCAACCCGACGGGGAGGGAGATTGTTCATGTCGCACCAGGTGCTCCAACCTGCCTCAGACAATCGGAAGAGCATGCTTGAACTGGGCGCCGGCACCAGCGTGACGGGATTGAGACTTCGGGGCTACGGGATGGATGCCCAACATGCGCCCCACGGGATCGGCCTGAGCATCGGTGAGCCGGATGTGCTGGTCAGCAACGACGAGATCTCGCTCTGGCCGGTGGCGGGGGTGAGCGTCGGCTCGGTCCCCTATGCGCCGGATCGAGGGGCGACGGACACGGAGGCATGGATCCTCAAGGAGGCACTCCGTGTCCACATTACGAACAACTTCATCCACGACAACGTTGATTGCGACCTGGGCTACGGGATCGTGGTGGGGAACAGCTCATACGCACTGATCGATCGCAACGTCTTCGACTTCAACAAGCACGACATTGCCGGCGACGGCTCGTCCGGTTCGGGCTACATCGCAAAGCTCAACTTCACGCTGAGTGACAGCTTCAAGACGTGTGCCGGCGGCTACGGCGGCCACTTCGACATGCACGGCACCGGCGGTGGAAGCTCACACGTGGGCGGGACCGCGGGGACATACATCGATATCCGGGACAACACCTTTCGGGGAGACCAGCGATACCACTTCCTCGGCCACGATCGCCGGCCGGCGTTCGATCTCCGCGGCACTCCGACCGATCGGGCGATCTTTACCGGGAACGTGACCGAGGCACCGGGAGACAAGGCGGTCAATATCTCTGGCGCCGACGCCTCCGACCTGGCTGCCCAGAGAAAGCTCTTGGTCAGGGGTAACAGTTACAGCGTCAACACCTCCGATGAGCTCACAGTTGGCGATTTCAATGGCGACGGGTGCAGCGACGTCTTTCTGGCGACGGGGACGATCTGGGTCTACTCGCCATGCGGACGCCGGGAATGGCGATTCCTCAACACCTCCCGCCTGCGTCTTGGCCGGCTCGCATTCGGCGACTTCAACGGCGACGGCAAGACCGATGTCTTCTCTCAGCAGGGCGGCGACAGGTGGCTGGTCTCCTACAGCGGCACCGGCCCGTGGACCGCACTCCCAGCTGGGTCCAACATCCCTTCCAGCTCCTACCGTTTTTTTGACTTCAACGGCGACGGCAAGACCGATATTTTCCGGGCCAACGGCTCGCGCTTCTACTACTCGAGCGCCGGCGCCACTTTGTGGAAGCCGTTGGCGGCGTCACGCCTGAAGGTCGAGCAGCTTCGCTTCTGTGACTTCAACGGCGACGGCAAGGCCGACGTCTTCAGCCTCGCCAACCACCAGTGGTCAGTTTCGTACGGCGGCAGGACGTCGTGGAAGCACCTCAACGATCGGCTCTCCTCCGCCCTCGGCGAGCTGGTATTCGGCGACTTCAACGGCGATGGCAAGTGCGACGTGGCTCGGGCGCACCATCGAAGCTGGCAGATTTCGTACGGCGGAAGAGCACCCTGGCACTACGATTCGCCCAATCGCAACCCGGGCGATTTCTCAGGAACGCTGCTGGGTCGCTTCAGCGGCAACGTCTGCACGGATGTCCTGCGGTTCGGCGTTGACCACGACACCGTGCACTTGGACCAATTCAAGATCTCGCGCTGCTTGACACCATTTCGCGCCTGGTCAGAGCAGAACATGCTTTGACGTTCCCATCCCCTGGCTATTCGACCAGCGGCGGTTCGTGCAGCGATGCGTTTATGTGTTCGGACAGCGCGAGTGCCGCGGCGCGTTGCGCGGCCAGTCGCTGCTGATCATCGTCTGCGCTGAGCAGCGCTGCTTCGTAGGCACCGGAGGCCGCTTCCCAGAGTTCACGGAGGCGATCGGTCTCGAGCCGGGCCTGGCGGCGCATCGTTTCGACGCTGGCGGCGATGACCTCGGCCGGGGTGTCGGCGTCATAGGTCTTCTCAGCCTGTGGCTCACGAACGAAAGTGAACGTGTGCTCCGTGGTGAGCAGGGGCCGGTGCAGAACGCGTTCAATACGCGTCGAGGCATCGCTGAGCACCCTGGTCGAGACACTGAACCGCGGATACGGAGCGATCGTCGCCAGCCACTCTCTCCTCCCTGTGTCGGCCGCGCGTTGCTGGCGTTCGTCGATCGTCAGGCCGACGTACTCGGCTAGGTGCACCCACCCCCAGTGCGTGCCTACCAGCAGGACTCCGATCACGGCCAGGACGACCTCAAACGCGCCACCGCCGTCGAGGAGAACTCGCCCGCCTCCGTACAGCAGCAGCGCCGCCCCGCCGATCAAGGTGACGCCGGTCAGCACCGATCCCGCCGTCACCAGCCGGTCATGCTTGTGAGTCGAGAGGGCCAGTTCGTGGCGTTGCTCTGTGTCGGGCAGGTTGCCGAGGTCCTCGCTCAGAAGCCGCCGGTCAGCCGCGACGCCGAGGAACGACACCATGCCTTCGCCGGCGACACCCATCACGTCGCTCCTCGGCCCCGGGCGCTAGGACTGACCTGGCCCCAGCGTCGAAGGGGGCGTCCGCACCGGGCCACCCCCGCTGGCGATTCCGTTCCCTCCGCTCTTGGCGGCGTCGGCGGCGAGATTGCCGGTGAGCATCCCCTCGCGGACTTGCTCCATCAACGAGCCGACGGCCGCCGGCGAATGCGGGAGCAGAAGCGTCGTCATGTTGCCGTGCTCCCCCACTGACCGGAGCGTGTCCATGTACTGCGTCAGCGTGACCAGGGCCATCGCCTCTTTCGCGTCAATGCCGTTCTCGCCCACGATCAGCGCCAATGAGTCCTTGAGGCCCTGCGCGATCGCCTTGCGCTCCGCGGCCACGCCTTCGCCGTGCAGCCTCATCGACTCCGACTCTGCCTCGGCCTTCTTGATCCGCAGCGTCTTGTCGCCCTCGCCCTGGGCGGTGGCCGCTTCCTGGTTGCGGCGCGCGGCGTTGATGTTGTTCATCGCGTCCTTGACGCGCTGATCAGGTTCGATGTTGGTGATCAGCGCCTTGATGATCTCGTAGCCATAGTCGGCCATCTGCTTCTGGAGGGTGTCCTGGATGTGCTTGGCGATGGTATCCGCGTCGGCGTAGGCCTCGTCTAGGTCCATCGTCGGGATGTGCGAGCGGACGACGTCGAAGGCGTAGGACTTCATCTGCACCTCGGGGTCATCGAGCTTGTAGAACGCGTCTTTGACCTTCGCCTCCTCGGCGCCCACCATGTACTGGATCGCGAGCTTGACCACCACGAACACGTTGTCCTTGGTCTTGGTCTCGATGTCGGCGTTGAGCTGCTCTACCTGCAAGCTCATGCGGCCAGCGACGGACTCGACGAACGGTGACTTGCGCTGGAGCCCGGGGCCGGCGACGCGGACGAACTTGCCGAACCGCTCGACGATGGCACGTTCCTGCTGCTCGACGGTGAAAAAGAAGAGAGGCATACGACCGTCCTTTCAGATGCACGCGACACCAGCCGTTCCGCTCTAACCGGTCAGCGGGCCATTCGCATGTTCCGAGCTTAGACCCTGGCCTCATCCTGCTGTGCACCTTGCCGCCCCAACTGCCCGGCTGCCCGCGGATGCAACCGATGACATCGCCGATTACGGGTGCGTTTCGGCCGATGGAAGAGGCGGTGTGTGACGGGAGCGGTCAGTCCTCGGCGAGCCTAGCGATGAGCCGCTCGATGACTACTCGCATGTCGTTGCGGGCGGCGTCCTGGTCGTCCGCGCGGGCCACGTACAGCGCTGCCTCGTCCAGTGCTCCAACGAGTACGTGGGCCAAGGCGGACACCGGCTGCCGCGGGATCCGTCCCACCTCGATCGCGTGGGTCAGCAGGCCTTCGACCAGTCCGAGCCCGTAGCGCATGCCGATCTCCCGCCAGCGTTGCCATCCCAGGACCGCCGGTCCGTCGAGCAGCACGATCTGCTGCACTTCGCGCTCGGCACAGGCGTCCAGCCAGGCGCCCGCGCCGAGCGCCATGACCTCGATCGGATCAGTCGCGTTCGCCCCGGCGATCCTGGCCTCGAGCTGACGGGTGATGTCCTCCTCGATCGCTTCGTAGACGGCCGCGAACAGCTCAGTCTTGTCGGCGAATTGGTGGTAGAGCGCCCCTCGGGTGACCCCGGCCGCGCGAACGATCGTTTCCGTGCCCACCCCCCCGAACCCGTATTCGGCGAACAAGGAGCGCGCGGCGGCTACCAGGGCGGCCCGGGTGGCAGCAGAGCGGCTGGGTTGAGAGCGGCGGTTGACTTCCATACAGACAGTATGTATTTTACGTGCAGACTGTATGAAATCTAGACCTGGGAGCAGACATGCCGACGATCGACCTTCCCCACGGGACCGTGAACTACCGCGTCGCCGGTCCCGAGAATGCCGCCGCATCCCCTGTGGTCTTCGTACACGGCTTCCTCGTCAACGCCACGCTCTGGACGAAGACCGCCGACGAGCTGGCCGCCGCCGGCATTCGCTCCTACGCCCCCGACTGGCCGCTGGGCTCACACTCCATCGCCCTGGCCGGCACCGCCGACCAGTCACCCCGGGGGATCGCTCGTCAGATCGCTGCCTTCATCGCAGCGCTCGAGCTCGATGACGTCACGCTGGTCGGAAACGACACCGGCGGCGCCCTGTGCCAATTTCTGCTCGATACCGACCCCTCGCGGATCGGCCGCGTGGTTCTCACCAACTGCGATGCGTTTGACAACTTTCCGCCCGCGCCCTTTTCGCTGTTGTTCAAGTCCTTCCGTAGCCCCACCGCGATCCGCGCCCTGATGGCCCCGATGCGCACGGCCACCCTCCGGCACTCTCCCGCCGGATTTGGCCTCCTGGTCAACGAGCCTCTCGACGCCGACCAGACAGAGGGATGGGTGACGCCGTGCCTGACCGACCCGGCCATCCGCTCGGACGTCGCCAGATTCGCTCGGGCGGTCGATCCCCAGGACCTCAACGCCGCGTCCGATCGGCTCGGCGGCTTCGACGGATCCGCGCTGTTGGTGTGGGGCACCGGGGACCGCTTCTTCAAGCTCGACTTCGCCCGCCGGCTACGCGACAAGTTCGCTGACGCACGCCTGGTCGAGATCGAGGGCGGCCGCACATTCATTCCCCATGACCACCCGGCGCGACTGGCAACCGAGATCGCCGCGTTCTCACCCACGCGCGCCCGGGACACCCTCGCAGGACGGCGAGCGTAAGCACGCCACCGGGCCGAGGGCCGCTCCCGGGGGCTAGGAGACGAGCTTCTCGGGCGTTATCGGCAGCTCGCGGATGCGCTTGCCGGTCGCGTGAAAGACCGCGTCGGCCACCGCTGCGTCGACCCCGGTCGCGCCCAGCTCGCCGATGCCCTTGCCTCCCATCGGGCTCGCGTGCTCGTCGACCTCATCGATGAAGGCA
>JBOGYN010000396.1:0-1826 GCA_050696855.1 Solirubrobacteraceae bacterium
CCGAACTACGAGTCGCTGATCGCACTCGCCGCCGCGGCCGCGGTGACCGAGCGGATCGGTCTCGTCACAGACATCCTCATTGCCCCGCTCCGCTCGAACACGGCACTGTTCGCCAAGCAGGCCGCCACGATCGACGCGCTGTCTCGCGGGCGCCTCACCCTGGGCTTGGCTGTCGGAGGGCGCCCGGACGACTTCGAGGCCAGCGGAGTCGACTTCAGTCAACGCGGACGCATCTTCCAGCACCAGCTCGCTGAGATGACGGCGGTCTGGAAGGGAGAGCGCGGCGTCGGGCCGGCCCCGGCGCGCAACGGACGGCCGGGACTCCTGATCGGAGGAAGCGCTGACGTCGCCTACCAGCGAGCGGCTCAGTACGCCGACGGCTGGACGATGGGAGGCGGCACCCCGGACATGTTCGGGGAGGCGCTCGCCAAGCTCAACGCGGCGTGGACATCCGCCGGGCGCGAGGGCAGGCCGCGAACCATGGCGCTCCTCTACTTTGCGCTCGGCGACGACGCCGAGCAGATGGCCAGTAGCGCACTCGGCCACTACTACGCGTTCCTCGGCGACTACGCCCAGCAAGTCGTCGCCGGGGCCGCGAAGGACGCCGGCGCGGTCAAGCAGTACCTCACCGCGTTCGAGGCCGCAGGCGCCGATGAGGTGATCTGCTTCCCCGTCTCCGCTCACCTCGAGCAAGTAGACCGGCTCGCCGAGGCTGCTCTTGGCTAGCGTTCCCGTGTCGTAGCCGTGCTTCGGACCGGCGCGGTGCGCGGCGAGGTGTCGGCCGCGGGTGTCGTTCAGGCTGCCGGGGGTGCGCCCAGTGCCGCCGAGATTTCGTCCAGCGCTTGGTTCTCGGCGTCGCTGATCTGCTTGCCGCCGATACCGAGAACGCCGCCTTCCTTGTGCGCGCTGGCCACCGCCTGCGCGAGGGTCATCACGAACCTCTTGTAAGCGTCGGTCTCGGCGGCCGTCGACTTCGCCTCCAGGATCCCGATCGCCTCGTGCAGCTGGGTCGTCGCGACCTCCGTGATGTTGCCGCCGGCCTCGCGGACCCGATCGGGATCGATCGACGGCGGCGACTTGACCAACTCGTCGAGCAGGTCACTCTCCCCATGGTGCTCGCGCGCCTGCTGATAGGCGCGGCCCATTGCCAGGCTCTCGCGGAGTGTGCCGCCACGGTCGGCGCTGATCACGCGCATGCCAGCGTAGAGCGGCCCGTTGACGACGGTGGACCATTCCTCGGCGTTGAAATCGGCTTTGGTTGTCATTCGAGTCCTCTGCGGTCGTCGGAGTGCTTCATCGACAGGCATTGTCCACGAGACGCCTGTTCGTGCGAGCAGGGGTTGGCTTCAAGAGAGGGTGAGCTTCTTCGGATCTAGCTGATCCCAGAGTGGTACCGTATTGGTATGAGCAAGCAGATCGCCGTTCGGCTCCCCGATGATTTGGTCGAGTTTGTCGACGAGGTTGTCGGCAGCGGCAGGCAACGCAGCCGAGCGGCCGTCGTCACACGCGCCCTTGAGCGCGAGCGGCGACGGACGGTCGCCGCCCATGACGCTGAGATTCTGGCCGCCACGGGACCAGATCCAGAGCTGTCCGGGCTGGCCGAGCACGCTGCCGGGCTTCCCGTCGACGGTTGATGCGGCCAATCCATCTCGCTCGACTTGAGAAGTCGCGTCCCGTGCTCGTGCTGACCCGAGAACTCGTGCGGTCCCATCTGCGCACCGTGACGGTCGCACCGCTCACGACCACGATCCGTGGCCTGTCCACCGAAGTCCGGTGTGGGACCGACAATGGCCTCCAGGACCGATGCGCCGTCGCCTGTGATCACA
>JBOGYN010000397.1:0-2911 GCA_050696855.1 Solirubrobacteraceae bacterium
GGACGAGGTCCTGGTCGACGCGTTCCTGCCCCTCTTCCACCTCTTCGGTGGTCGGCTGCTGGCCGACGGCGCGGAGCGAGCCGGGCGAGAGGTCGATGCCGAGCTCCTCGGCAGCGCGCAGGAGCTCGTCCTCCTCTTCGCGCACCTCCACCTCGCGCCCCTCGTCCGAGAGGACGTGCACGTCGAGCGCGAGCGACTGCATCTCCTTCAGCAGCACCTTGAAGGACTCGGGGATCGACGGCTCGGCGATGTTCTCGCCCTTGACGATCGCCTCGTAGGCCTTGACGCGCCCGACCGTGTCGTCGGACTTGATGGTCAGCATCTCCTGCAGCGTGTATGCGGCGCCGTAGGCCTCCAGGGCCCAGACCTCCATCTCGCCGAAGCGCTGGCCGCCGAACTGCGCCTTGCCGCCCAGCGGCTGCTGGGTGACCAGCGAGTAGGGGCCGGTGGACCGAGCGTGGATCTTGTCGTCCACCAGATGCAGGAGCTTGAGGATGTACATGTAGCCGACCGTGACCTGCTCCTCGAACGGCTCACCACTGCGGCCGTTGAACAGCGTCGTCTTGCCGGAGGCCTGCTCGCCCTCACGGCGGGACTTGTCCACGTCCATCCGAATCAGCCCGTCTGACTCCTGATGCTCGTCCTGCCAGCGGACCAGCGCCTCGTCGACGTCGGCCACTGTGGCCCCGTCGAAGACGGGGGTGGCCACGTAGACCTTGCCGGGCCGACCATCAGAACGCGAGCCGCCGTTGGTGGCGTGCTTGCGGGCCTCGGAGCCGTCCTCATACCAGCCGTTGGCGGCCACCCACCCGAGGTGGGTCTCGAGGATCTGACCCACGTTCATCCGGCTCGGCACGCCGAGCGGATTGAGGATCACGTCGACCGGGGTGCCGTCCTCGAGGAACGGCATGTCCTGCTGGTCGACGATCTTGGAGATGACGCCCTTGTTGCCGTGGCGACCCGCGAGCTTGTCGCCCTCGGAGATCTTGCGCTTCTTGGCCACGAACACGCGGACGAGATCGTTGACGCCCGGCGGCAGATCGTCGCCGTCGTCGCGGCTGAAGGTCTTGACGTCGATCACGACGCCGCCCTCACCGTGCGGGACCTTGAGCGAGGTGTCGCGGACCTCACGGGCCTTCTCCTTGAAGATGGCCCGGATCAGCTTCTCCTCGGCGGTCAGCTCGGTCTCGCCCTTGGGCGTGACTTTGCCGACCAGCAGATCTCCGGACTGGACCTCGGCGCCGATGCGGACGATGCCGCGATCGTCGAGGTTGCGCAGCGACTCCTCCGAACGGTTGGGGATGTCGCGGGTGATCTCCTCGTCGCCCAGCTTCGTCGTCCGGGCGTCGATCTCGTACTCCTCGATGTGAATCGAGGTCAGCTCGTCGTCCTGCACCAAGCGCTTGGAGAGAATGATCGCGTCCTCGAAGTTGTAACCCTCCCAGGACATGAAGGCGACCAGCAGGTTCTTGCCCAGCGCCATCTCACCCATGTCGCTCGCCGAGCCGTCAGCGAGCACGTCGCCCGCGACGACCGAGGCGCCGACATCGACGATCGGCTTCTGGTGGATCAGCGTCCCCTGGTTGGAGCGCATGAACTTCTGCAGCTCGTACTCTCGCGAGCCGTCCTTGCCGTCGACGACGACCTGCTCGGCGTCCACATAGGACACGGTCCCGGGCTGCTCGGCCAGGGCGACGTCGCCGGTGTCGATCGCCGCCCGGCGCTCCATGCCGGTGCCGACCAGCGGAGCGTCGGTGACCAGCAGCGGAACCGCCTGGCGCTGCATGTTGGAGCCCATCAGGGCGCGGTTGGCATCGTCGTGCTCGAGGAACGGGATCATCGCCGTCGCCACCGACCAGATCTGCTCGGGCGAGACGTCGATCAGGTCGACCTCCTCGGCCGCCACGGTCACGTATTGACCCGCCTGGGTGCGGCAGATGATCTCGTCGCCGACCAGCTTGCCGGAGCGATCGACCGGCTGGTTGGCCTGGGCGATGATCCGCTCCTCCTCCTGGGTGGCGTCGATATGAACGATCTCGTCGGTGACCTTGCCGTTCTTGACCACCCGGTAGGGGGTGGTGACGAAGCCGTGCTCGGAGATCTCGGCGTAGGAGGACAGGGAGCCGATCAGTCCGATGTTCGGACCCTCAGGGGTCTCGATCGGGCACATCCGGCCGTAGTGGGTCGGGTGCACGTCGCGGACCTCGATCGGCGCGCGCTCACGGGTAAGGCCACCGGCACCCAGGGCGCTCAGGCGCCGACGATGGGTCAGGCCGGACAGCGAGTTGGTCTGGTCCATGAATTGCGAGAGCTGGCTGGAGCCGAAGAATTCCTTCAGGGCCGCCACGACCGGGCGGATGTTGACGATCGTCTGCGGCGTGATCGTGTCGGCGTCCTCGGTGGTGAGGCGCTCGCGCACGACCCGCTCCATCCGGTACAGGCCGATCCGGAACGCTTCCTGGATCAGCTCGCCGACGGTCCGCAGCCGGCGGTTACCGAAGTGCTCGTACTCGTCGAGGTGATCCTGGATCGGCTCGCGGGGCATCGAGACGGCCTCCGCCGCGTAATCCATCTTGGTGTCCTCGCCGAGCTCCTCGGACATCCCGAGGATGCGGGGCAGCGAGACGAGCTCCTTGACCAGGGCGATGATGTCGTCATGGGTCAGGGTGCGCGAGTCGAGATCGATGTCCAGGTTGAGCCGCGAGTTGAGCTTGTAACGACCCACTCGCGTGAGGTCGTAACGCTTGGGATCAAAGAAGAGTTGGTTGAGCAGCGCGCGAGCGGCGTCGATCGACGGCGGCTCGCCGGGGCGCTGCTTCTTGAACAGCTCGATCAACGCGCCCTCTTCGGTGCGCGTGACCTCGGGGTCGGCGTCCACGGTGTTGCGGATGTAGAGGCTGTTCTCAAAGAG
>JBOGYN010000398.1:0-6689 GCA_050696855.1 Solirubrobacteraceae bacterium
CCACGCCTACCTCAAGCGCGTGCGCAGCGTGATGGAGCACGAGTACCCCGACCGGGTCCTGCTCGCCGAGGCCAACCAGTGGCCGGCCGACGTGGTGGAGTACTTCGGTGACGGCGACGAGTGCCAGATGGCCTTCCATTTCCCCGTTATGCCGCGGATGTTCATGGCCGTGCGTCGCGAGCAGGCAGCGCCGATCTACGAGATCCTCTCATCGACGCCGGCCATTCCCGGGAGCTGTCAATGGGGCCTGTTCCTGCGTAACCACGACGAGCTGACGCTCGAGATGGTCACCGACGACGAGCGGGACTACATGTACTCCGAGTACGCCAAGGACCCGCGGATGAAGATCAACCTCGGCATCCGCCGCCGGCTCGCGCCGCTGCTCGACAACGGCCGCGACGAGATCGAGCTGATGACGGCGATCCTGTTCTCGCTGCCCGGCTCTCCGGTTCTCTACTACGGTGACGAGATTGCGATGGGCGACAACATCTTTCTGGGGGACCGCGATGGCGTCCGCACGCCCATGCAGTGGACCGGGGACCGAAACGGCGGTTTCTCCCGGGCGGACTTCGCGCAGCTCTACGCCCCGCCGCTGATGGACCCGGTGTTCGGCTACCAGGCGGTCAACGTCGAAGCGCAGCTGCGCACGCCGACCTCACTGTTGCGCTGGATGCATCGTTTCATCGCCCTGCGCAAGGAGCATCCCGTCTTCGGCCTCGGGACCTACGAGCCGATCGAGACCTCCAATCCGCGGATCTTCGCCGTCCTGCGCCGCTTCGAGGACGACCTCGTCCTGTGCGTCCACAACCTGGCCCGCTCAGCCCAGGCGGTGGAGCTGGACCTCAGCCTCCAGGCCGGCCGCTACCCGGTGGAGCTGTTCGGCCGATCCCGCTTCCCCCAGATCGGCGACTTGTCTTATCTGCTGACCCTGGCCCCGCGCGGCTTCTACTGGTTCCAGCTCGTCGAAGAGGGTGAGGAGGCGATCGGATGAGCAAGGCCGCTCAAACCGCGGGCGAGACGCTGATCGAGGGTCTCGACCTCGACGCGCTGTCCGAATGGCTCGAGGAGCAGCGCTGGTACGCGTCCAAGTCGCGTCACGTGACCGGGATCGAGATCGACGAGTCGGTGGCGCTGGCGCAGTCACCGCCGATGCTGTTGACCCTCGTCCAGGCGCGCTTTGCCAGCGGCAGCCACGAGCTCTACCAGCTCCCCCTCACCTTCGTGCCCCCCGGGGTGACCGAGCCGGCCGGGCACACGCCGATCCAGCGCACGGCCGATGCCGCCGTCTTCGACGCCGTCGCCGACCCGGAGCGAGCCCGCATCCTGCTGCGCGCGATCGACGCCGAGGAGTCGATCGAAACCGAGAGCGGTCGTTTTCGCTTCCACCGCTCCGAGCTCTCGGGGCGGCTGGCGCCCGACGCTCCCGTGCGGCCGGTCGGGGTTGAGCAGTCCAACTCGTCGATCGTGTTCGGTGACGAGACCGTGCTCAAGGTGTTTCGCAAGCTGGAACCGGGTATCAACCCCGAGCTCGAGCTGCTCCAGTTCCTGACCCTCCATGAATACGCCAATATCGCTCCCCTGCTGGGCTGGTATGAGTACGACGGACGCTCGTTTGCGGCCACGCTCGGGGTCGCCCAGCACTTCTTCGCGGACGCCACCGGGGGCTGGGAATTGGCCCTGGCGCAGATCGGCGCCGACCCCGAGGGCTTCCTGGTCGAGCTCGGCAAGCTCGGTCAGGTGACGGCCGAGCTGCACAACGCGCTGTCCTGTGACGCGGCCGATCCAGCCTTCAGCCCTGACGAGCCCAGCACCGAGTCACTTTCGCTGCTGACCGCGACGATCGATGAGGACATCGAACGGATCTTCGTCCGCCTGCCCGACGACGAGCGCGTGGCCAGCATCGCCGGGCGCGGTCAGGATGTGCGCGAGCAGATCGCCACCCGCGCCCACGTCGGAGCCGGCGGCAGGGAAATAAGAACTCACGGCGACTTTCACCTGGGCCAGACGCTCCACAGATCGGACGGGACCAGTTGGGTGATCATCGACTTCGAGGGTGAGCCGGCCCGGCCGCTGTTCGAGCGCCGTCAGAAGCGCTCGCCGTTGCGCGATGTGGCCTCGATGCTGCGCTCCTTCGCCTACGCCACCTCGGCCACCGAGATCCGGGATGGCACCCCAGCGCCGGCCGACTTCGAGGAGCGCGCCCGACGGCTCTTCCTCGAGCAGTACTTCTCCCACATCGACCCGGTGCTGCTCCCGTCGGGGGAGACCGCGATCCTCAACCTGCTCTCGATCTTCGAGCTCGAGAAGGCCATCTACGAATTGCAGTACGAGCTCGACAACCGGCCCGACTGGCTGCCGATCCCGGTGGCGGGCATCAACCGGTTGCTGGAGTCAGAGTGACCGTCGCCACCACCGAGCTCGACGCGCTCGCGCGTCGTGAACACGGACAGCCACACTCGGTCCTCGGGGCCCATCCGGGACCGGGCGGGGTGACGTTCCGGGTGCTGCGCCCGGCCGCCCTGCAGGTGTCAGTCAAGCCCGGCAAGGGCCAAGCGGTCGAGCTCGAGCAGATCCACCCGGCGGGGATCTTTGAGGGCACGCTCGCCGGGGCGGAGCTGCCCCTGCGCTACAAGCTCAGGGTCGACTACGGCGAGGGTCGCAAGTTCACGCTCGAGGATCCCTACGCGTTCACGCCCACTTTGGGCGAGCTCGACCTGCACCTGATCAGCGAGGGCCGCCACGAGGAGCTCTGGGACAAGCTCGGCGCGCATGTGCGCAAGCATCAGGGAGTTACCGGGACCGCTTTTGCCGTCTGGGCGCCCGCCGCCCGCGCGGTCAGCGTGGTCGGCGACTTCAACTCCTGGGACGGACGCCTGCACCCGATGCGCACGCTGGGCTCGGGCGGGATCTGGGAGCTGTTCCTGCCCGAGGTTGGGGCGGGTGCCGGCTACAAGTTCGAGATCCTGGCCGCGGACGGGGAGCTGCGCCTCAAGGCCGACCCGATGGCCCAGGCGACCGAAGTCCCGCCCAAGACCGCGTCGGTCGTGGCGGCGTCCGAGCACACCTGGAGCAAGGCCGACGGGCGCTGGCTGGCGCAGCGCCGGGCCGCGCAGCCGCTCGGGCAGCCGGTTTCGATCTACGAGGTCCACCTCGGCTCCTGGCGGCTGAACCCGCTCGAAGACAACCGTGCGCTGAGCTACCTCGAGCTCGCCGACGAGCTCTCGGCGTATGCCAACGACCTCGGCTTCACCCACGTCGAGCTGCTGCCGGTCATGGCCCATCCCTTCACCGGCTCCTGGGGTTACCAGGTGACCGGCTACTACGCCCCCTCGCCCCGCTTCGGCACCCCCGATGACCTGCGGCAGTTCATCGACCGCATGCACGAGCGGGGCGTCGGCGTGATCCTCGACTGGGTGCCGGCCCACTTCCCGCGCGACGACTTCGCGCTCGCCCGCTTCGACGGCACCGCGCTGTACGAGCACGATGATCCGCGGCGCGGCGCGCACCCCGACTGGGGGACGCTGGTCTTCAACTACGGCCGCCACGAGGTCCGCAACTTCCTCATCTCCAACGCGCTCTTCTGGCTGCAGGAGTACCACGTAGACGGGATCCGCGTCGACGCCGTAGCGTCCATGCTCTACCTGGACTATTCACGGCGCGAGGGCGAGTGGGTCCCCAACCAGTTCGGCGGCCGCGAGGATCTGGACGCCGTCGACTTCCTCAAGGAGCTCAACGAGGTCATGTACGGGCGCGAGCCCGGGGTGATCTCGTCCGCCGAGGAGTCCACCGCGTGGCCCGGGGTCTCGCGGCCCACCTACCTCGGCGGGCTCGGCTTCGGCTTCAAGTGGAACATGGGCTGGATGCACGACACGCTGGCCTACTTCGAGCAGGACCCGATCTATCGCCGCTATCACCATCACGAGCTGACCTTCAGCCTCATGTACGCCTTCTCAGAGAACTTCGTGCTGCCCCTCTCCCACGACGAGGTCGTGCACGGCAAGGGCTCGCTGTACACCAAGATGTCGGGCGCGGACCCGTGGCAGAAGCTGGCCAACCTGCGCGCCCTGTACGCCTACATGTGGGCGCACCCGGGCAAGAAGCTGCTGTTCATGGGCTGTGAGTTCGCGCAGCCCTCCGAGTGGAGCCACGAGCGCTCCCTGGACTGGCATCTGCTCGAGGACCCAGCCCACGCCGGTATCCAGTCGCTGATCCGCGATCTCAACCACCGCTACCGCGAGGAGCCGGCGCTGTGGGAGGTCGATTCCGATCCGGCCGGTTTCTGGTGGCTGGAGCCCAATGACGCCGACCACAACACGGTCGCCTTCGCCCGTCAGTCGCGCGACGGTGATCGCGTGCTCGTGTTCGTCGCGAATCTCTCGCCGGTGCCGCGCTCCGGCTATCGACTGGGCCTGCCCCGCTCGACCCGCTGGCGCGAGGCGATCAACACCGATTCCGCCTACTACGGGGGCAGCGACATGGGCAACCTCGGCGCCGTCGTACCCGAACCGATCCCCTGGCACGGTCAGCCGTTCTCGGCTGAGTTGACCCTCCCGCCGCTGGCGGCAGTGTGGCTAGTCCCGGATGAGTAAGGGGGCGGCGACCAGCGCCGCCTACCCATGGGAGCAGCCGCTGGGGGCGCGGATGGTGGATACCGAGGAGACCGAGTTTCGGGTCTGGGCCCCACGCGCCGAGACGATCGCCCTCCGCCTGAACGGAGCCGAGCTGGCCCTGGCCGACGCGGGCTACGGCGTCTACGAGACGGTGACCGCCGCCCGCTCCGGCGACGACTACCAGTTCGTGGTCGACGGCCGGCCCCTGCCCGACCCGTGCTCGCGCTGGCAGCCCGAGGGGCTGCGGGGACCGGCGCGGATCCTCGGTGGCCCCGCGGTCGGCTCAGGCGCCGGCGGCCGATCCTTCTCGCCGCCCGGCCTGCGCGACCTGATCATCTACGAGCTGCACATCGGGACGTTCAGCGCCGAGGGCACCTTCGACGGCGCCATCCCCCACCTCGATGGGCTGGCGGCGCTGGGCGTCAACGCGATCGAGATCATGCCCGTGGCCGAATTCCCGGGGCCGCGCGGCTGGGGCTACGACGGTGTCTATCTCTTTTCCGCGCAGTCTTCCTACGGCGGGCCCGAGGGCCTGGCGCGGCTGGTCACCGCCGCCCACGAGGCGGGGCTGGCAGTGATCCTGGATGTCGTCTACAACCACGTCGGTGCCTCCGGGGTGACGGCGCTGGAGGCCTACGGGCCGTACTTCACGGCCAAGTACGAGACCCCGTGGGGCAAGGCGATCAACTACGACGACGCCGACTGTGACCCGGTGCGCGAGTGGGTGTGTCAAAGCGCCGAGGGCTGGATCCGCGATTTCGCCCTCGACGGCCTGCGCCTCGACGCGCTCCACGCGATCTTCGACTCCAGCGCCGAACACATCGTCGCGGCCGTGGCGCGCCGCGTGCACGCCGTCGACCGGCGCGCCGTGGTCATCGCCGAGTCGGGGCTCAACGACCCGAGGGTGGTGCGCGACCGCCGGCACGGGGGCTGGCAATGCGATGCCGCCTGGGCCGATGACTTCCACCACGCGCTGCGGACGCTGATCACCGACGAGGGCGACGGCTACTACGCCGACTTCGGCCGGGTCGGCCAGCTGGCCAAGGCCTTTCACCGCCCGTTCGTCGAGGACGGCAACTACTCGCCCTTTCGCCGGCGGCGCTTCGGAGCCCCGGCTGAGGACGTTGCGCCCGAGCGCTTCGTGGTCTTCAGCCAGGATCACGACCAGGTCGGCAACCGCGCCTTTGGCGATCGCCTGCCCGAGGCGGCGCGTCCGCTGGCCGCCTTCTGCACGCTGCTGGCCCCGTTCACGCCGATGCTGTTCATGGGCGAGGAATACGGGGAGCCCGCGCCGTTTCAGTTCTTCTCCAGCCACATCGACGCGGAGATCGCCGTCGCCACCCGCGAGGGACGCCGGCGGGAGTTCGCCGCCTTTGCCTCGTTCGGCCAGGAGGTCCCCGACCCCGAGGACCCGGCGACCTTCGAGCGCTCCAAGCTGACGCGGCGCCGCGACCCCGAGCTGGCCCGGCTCTACGCCGCGCTGATCACGGCTCGCCGGGAGCTGGCCCATGCCGAGACACGGGCGATCGAGTTCGATGAGGAGGCGCGCTGGCTCAGTGTCCGGCGCGCCGGACACGAACTGCTGTGCAACTTCGGCCCGACGGAGGTCGAGCTGGCCTGCAAGGGTTCCCGGGTCGAGCTCGCCACCGCCGCCGGCGTCGGCCTCGAGAACGGAATCCTGAAACTACCCCCGATGACCGGAGCCCTGATCAGATGACCGAGGTATGGCCCGGAAGGCCGTTCCCGCTTGGCGCGACCTGGGACGGCGAGGGGACCAACTTCTCGCTCTTCTCCGAACACGCGCGGGGCGTCGAGCTGTGCCTGTTCGACGACGCCGGCGAGGAGACGCGAATCGAGGTCACCGGCCGGCGCGCCCTGAACTGGCACTGCTACTTGCCCGGCGTGGGGCCCGGACAGCGTTACGGCTACCGGGTCTACGGCCCCTACGAGCCCGACGAGGGACACCGCTTCAACCCCGCCAAGCTCCTGATCGACCCCTACGCGAACGCGATCGAGGGCACGGTCGACTGGGAGCACGATGCCAACATCCTGCCCTACGTCCGCAGCGACGACGAGGAC
>JBOGYN010000399.1:0-6367 GCA_050696855.1 Solirubrobacteraceae bacterium
CCTTGACCCGGAGCTACGCGAGACGATGGCCGGCGCCGGGCGCGAGCGGGCGGGGCACTTCTCCTGGGCGCAATTCACCGACCGGACGCGCCGGGCGCTCGAGACAGCCGCGGGTTAACCGGGCTCAGCCAAGCACAGTCTCGTAGGCCGCCGACAGCCGCCGCGCTGCGGCTCCTGTCGAGTAGCGCTCGATGAGCTCTGCCGGGTAGGCCACCCGACTACCGGGCGGACGCGACAGCGGCCCCGCGGCCAGCGCCGCCGCCATCGCCGGCCAGTCGCCGGGTGCCACCAGCTGGGCGGACGTGCCGGCCAGGACCTCGGGGATCGCTCCGCTGGTCGTGGCCACGATGTCCAGACCAGACGCCATCGCCTCGGCCAGAACCAATCCGAACTGCTCTTCCCAGAACGTCCGGGGGATGTCAAAGGGATGGCGGGCGGCCGCCGCCACGCCCTGGCTGCCCAGCACCATCGCGGAGGCGGCCGCGAAGTGGGCCGGCATCTCGTCGTAGCCGACGCCGCCGATGTGCACGGCTGCACTGAGCCCCAGCTCATGTGCGAAAGCACGGAGGCGTCTCTCCTCGGGACCCGAGCCGATGATCTCGAGCCGAGGGCGAAGGACGGCGCCGCCGGGGTCGGTGACTGCGCCGCGGTGCAGGAGGGCCAGAGCCCGCAGCACGTCCTGGTGGCCCTTCTCCCAGACCAGCCGGCCTGGGGAGATCAGCGTGTGCTCGGCCACCCGCACGGTGCGCGCGGCGTCGCTCGTGGCCGTTTCCTCGGCCGCGGCGGGGACGGCCGCCGGGGCGAAGCGCCGAGTGTCGATGCCGGGCGCGCAGGCGCGGATCTGCGCCTCGTCCACTCCCTCCAGGCGCAGGGCCAGGGCCGCGCGCTCGGTGGTGGGGAGGAACAGGTCAGTCTCGGCCAGCACCAGCGCGCGATTGCGGCGGGCCTGCCGGTTACGAAACGTGCTCAGCATGGGAAGGGTCTCCCACACCGTCTGCACGAGCGCGAAGCGGCCCGTGCGCCGGCGGCGCGCCGCGTCAGCCGAGAACCAGAACGAAAGCTCCTCGGCGTGCACGATGTCGGCCCAGGCAAACGCCTCGTCGGCGTCGCGATAGCGATCACCGACAAAAGCCAGCGCGAGCTCGCCGGCCGTGCCCGGCGGCAGTAGGTCACGCCGGGAACCGACGCTGACGTAGCGCAGCCCGTCAGGAGCCGGGAACTGGTTTGACCCGGTCAACAGGCACCGCACTTCGTATTGCTCGGGGAGCTCCATCCAGGGCCGCAGTTCCCACGGCGTCACCAGATGGCCGCGCACGATCAAGACCCGGGGCATCGGGTCGAGCAGCTTAGCGACCGGCGATCGCCGCGCGGTAGCCGCGCAGGCTGGCCACACCCGTCTGCTCCCAGGCGAAGCGGTTGACCTGCTCATTGCCCCGTGCGATCAGCTCCTGGCGCAGCTTGGCGTCGGCGAACAGACGGGTCAGGCACGTCTCGACCGCCGTCTGGTCGTCGGGGTCAAAGCGCAGGGCGGCATTCCCGGACACCTCGCGCAGCGCGCCAATGTCGGAACAGGCCACGGGCAGCCCGTAGGCCATCGCCTCGAGCACGGGCAGGCCGAAGCCCTCAAGCCGCGAGGGAAGGGCGAACACCTCGCTGAGCGCGTAAAGCCCCGCCAGGTCGGACTCCGACAGCCACGCCGGCAGACGGAGACGGCTGCTCACCCCCAGCTCGGAGGCAAGCCGACGCAGCTCATCCTCATACTTGGTGCTGGCCCCGGGCGCCACCAGCACGACGTCCGAGTCGAGTGCGGGCAAAGCGCGGACCAGGATGGCCTGATTCTTGTAGGGCCGCTTCTGAGCCACGCAGAGCAGCACCCGGGCTCGGCCGAGGTCCAGTCCCATGCGAAGCTCGCTTTCGGCGGTCGCGGACACGGTTGAGCGGCGGACGCCCATCGGCGTCACCGCCAGTCGCGCGCGATTGACGCCAAAGGCGGCGGCGATGTCATCCGCCGCCGCCTGAGACGTGGCGAACACGAGGTCAGAGTGCCGCACGCTGAGCGCCACCTGCCGCTCCATGGCCCGAACGGCCCGGGGATCAGAATCCCATTCCGCCCCGCGGTGAAGCCAGATCAGGTCGTGCAAGGTAACCACGGTGGCAACCCGCGGGACGATCACCGGACCGACGTTGGCTGGGCTATGCAGGACGTCCAGCCCCCGGGCCAACACGGGCAGCGCGGCGTACTGGGCCGGTGCCGCCCAGCGACCATTGGCCGGGCCGGGCAGCGTCACCCAGCGCACCCGCGCTGCCCACTCCTCGTCGCGCAGGTCAGGCGGATGGCCGCGGGCTACAAACGCGGTCAGCTGGGTGGCGGGTTCGGCGGCCAGCAGGGCACCGGCCAGCTCCCGGGCGTAGCGTCCGACCCCGCCCGCCTGCGCGCCCAGGAAGAGGAGGTTGAGGCCCACCCGAAGGGGGCGATCGGTCGGGGGGCTGACCACGCGCGGAGGCTACAGTTGTCCCGCGTGGCGCCTGACCTTCCGCTTCGCCTGCGCATTCAGTTTGCCGTTACCCGGGCCGTTACCGCACTTCTGCGCCGGCTGGGTCTGCGCCAGACGGTGATCGAGCTCCGCTCGGGCGCCCAGCGCGCGCGTCGCCGGACTTTTGAGCGCGTTGGCTCTCCGCGCTACTCACGACCGGCCCTGCACGGCATGGACGTCGAGCTGGACCGGATCATCGGTCGCGAGCGCGGCTTCTTCCTCGAAGCGGGTGGCTTTGACGGCTTCACCCAATCGAACACGTACTACCTCGAGCGCTTCCGCGCCTGGCGGGGAATCCTCGTGGAGCCGATGCCCGAACTGGCGGCGCTCGCGCGCCGCAATCGACCGCACGCCCAGGTCCTGAGGTACGCGTTGGTCGGCCCAGACCACGCCGGTGATTCTGTGGAGATGGAGTTCGGTGATCTGATGACTTCGGTCAGCGGTGTTCATGACCGCAACTGGTCGGCCGGTGGGCTCGTCCTTGGCTGGCGGGATCACCGCACCGAACGCGTTCCGGCTCGGACCTTGAGCTCGGTGCTCGACGACGCCGGTAGCCCGGAGGTCGATCTGCTCTCGCTCGACGTCGAGGGCTACGAGGCGACCGCCCTGAGCGGCCTGGACCTCACGCGCCATACTCCCGCCTGGATACTGGTGGAGATGCACGATCTCGTGACCGGTCGGCAGGCGATCGGAGCCGTGCTCGGTGACCGGTACGCCGAGCACGTCCAGCTTTCTCCGCTTGATGTCCTCTACCGTCGTCGCGGGTCACCGCCGGGCGGGCAGCAGCTCTCTGAGCTCGCCCGGTAGCGCGCGGAGGATCAGCACGGCAGCGGCATACACGGCCATCGCCACCAACGCGGCCACCAGCGAGGACAGGTCGGGGACGAACGCCGCCACCGCGGCTAGCGCCGCAGCCACGACCACCTTGCCTACCACCGCGGCCTGGGGGCGGTAGGCCGGGCGGCGCCGGGTCAGCGCCACCAGGGTCGACACCGCCAGCGTCGCCTCGCAGCCGATGGTCGCGATCGCGGCGCCCCGGGCGCCGTCGCCGGCCGCCAGCACGAGAGTCAGCACGACGCTGACCACAAGCGACAGGAGGTTGGTGACGAGCAGGCGCCGGTGCTCGTGCAAAGAGAGCAGGCCAAAGCTCCAGCCCGCGACGACGAACGAGGCCACCATCGCCCACGCCTGGATCGCGAGCACGGTCGCGGCGCCTGCGTAGCGGGGCCCCGCCACCACCGAGACGATGAAGCCGGAGCCGGCGCTGACGCCGAGCGCTGCGCCGACCCCGCAGATCAGCGTGGTGTCGAAGATCCGGCCCAGCGCATAGGCCAGGCGATCGGTGTCGTCGCGCGCCGCTCGCGAGAGCAGCGGCAGGGCGGCGCCGACCAGCAGCCCGGGCACGCTGGCCGAGACGATGAAGACCCGAAACGAGACGGCGAACAGTCCGCTCTGATAGCGGCTGGTGACGAGGCTGGTGAGGATCTGGGCGGTGTAGACGTAGATCGTCCCCACCGCGGTCGCCAGCGAGAACACGACCGTGGCCCGCAACAGTGGCGGCCACTGTGTGGGCGTCAGCCTGAGCCGTGACGATATTCGGCCTCTGACCAGGGTCGCTGTGGGCGCTATCAGCAGCGCGTTAGTGATTAGCGGCACAGTCAGCAGGGGCAGGACTCCGGAGCCGAGGACGACCAGCGCCACCAGCCCGGCCACGAGTAGGGCCTGGCGCCCGAGCTCCAAAGCCGACACCGTGCCGAGCCGCAATTCGGTCGAGAGCGGGATCGAGAGGGTGTGCTGGAAGACCAGGGGGACGGTGGCCAGGCTGGCCGTCGCCGCGCCGATCAGGAGGGCCGTGTCGTAGCCGGCCGCCAGCGCGAAGGCGACCGTCAGTAGCACACCGGCCAGCGTGAGCACGACTCTGAGTCCGAGTAACACCTGCATCAACACGCTGCGTCCCGGCTCGCGACGGATCGCGTACTCGCGTGTACCGTAGGTCGACATGCCGGCATCGGTGACGGCGGCCACCAACGCGACCAGCGACATCACCGTCGTGTACTGGCCGAAGCGCGCCACGCCGAGGTGGCGGGTCAGCAGCGCCGCCGCGACAACTGAAAGACCGACCGTCGCGACGAAGCCGCCGAAGCGCAGGACGCTGCCTCGCAGAAGCACGCCCCCGGCCTGGCGGCTGTCGAGCAGATCAGGTTCGGCGCCGCCCTCCCCGTCCGCTCCGGGCATCAACTCCGCCATGCCCACAGCATCCCGTGGCCATCATCGCGATGCCAGATCGTCTGCACGTGCATCCCGGCCGCCCGCAGCCGGCCCTCGGCGGCGGCACGGGAGTCGGCGCCCGGGCAGCGGTACGGGTGGTACTCGATGACCAGGGCCCGGGGTGGCGAGGCCCCGAAGCGTGGGTCAGAGAAAATCTCCCACTCGCCGCCCTCGATGTCGATCTTGACCAGGTCGGCCTGCGCGATCGCCGGCAGCACGTCGCGAATCGGCACCGTCGTGGCGCCCGGCGTGTCGTCATCGGTCAGGTGTGAGAGCGACGCCCCGCCGGCCAGAAAGCGGGACTCGCCGTCGTGCGCCCCGGCCGCGGCTGGCACCACCGTCCACGATCTGCCCAGGCCGTTGGCCGCGATCGTCTGCTCGAGCACGGCCAGGTTGGCCGGATCGGGTTCGAAGGCGACGATTTTCGCGCCCGGCCAGCGGGAGGCGGCGAAGGCGCCGAACAGGCCGACGTTGGCGCCGAGGTCGAGCACCGATCGCGTCGTGGCTAGCTGGGTTTCGAGCGCCGCCGGCGGTACATAGTCGTGGTTGTGGAAGACCTCGCCCAGCGTCACCACATCGGCCGAGCCGTGGCGGATGGCGACGAGGACATCCGATCGGGCCAAGCGATAGACGCTAACTGACCGGTCTTGGCGCAACTCACGCAGGACGAAGCGCCAGCCCGGTGTGATTGTGCGAGCGCGGAGCAGCAGCGCGGTGAGCGGGAGCAGCCAGGGCTGCCCGAAGAAGCGACGCAGCGCCTGCATCCCGCGCACGCTAACCCGTCTCCACGGGACACCGCGCGGCCCAGGCGCGGGCGTAACAGCTCAGCGTGGCCTGCGCGGTGGCGGTCCAGGTCAGCTCGGCCTCGCGGGCTCGTCCGCGCGCGCTGAGCCGCTCGCGCAGATTCGGGTCACCGAGCAGATCTGCGAGCGCCGTGGCGATCTGATGGACATCAGCGGGGTCGAAGTACCGGGCCGCGTCGCCGGCCACCTCGGGCAGCGCCGAGACGTTGGAGCACGCCACGGGCAGGCCGCGGCCCATCGCCTCCACCAGGGGCAGGCCGAAGCCCTCGTTGAAGGACGGCAACGCGAAGCAGGTGGCCGCTGAGTACAGCCCCTCGAGCTCCGCGTCATCGACGAAGGGCAAAAACGAAACCGCTTCGGCGACCGCGTGGTGGCAGACCGCGGCCTGCAGCTCGGCCTCGTGACCGGTCGGGTTGCCGGCCAGGACGAGCCGGGCGCGGGGCTCGCGGGTCAGCACCTCGGGCAGGGCGGCGATCAGCCCGAGCACGTTCTTGTGTGGCTTGCGCGTCCCGACCGTGAGGATTAGGGGCCCGTTTCCGAGGCCCAAGCGCGTGCGCAGCCCGGCTTCGGACACCGGCGCCACGGCGCCGGGGTGAGAGTGACCGAGCAGCGTGACGTCGATCCGGTCAGCCTGAATGCGCAGATGCCGTTCGATGTCGCCAGCGCCCGCGCGCGAGATGGCAATCAACCGGTCGGCGCGGCGCGCCACGGGTGGGACGACGACTCGCCAGAGGCGTGTGGTGACGTCGATCGCCGCCCCAG
>JBOGYN010000400.1:0-28628 GCA_050696855.1 Solirubrobacteraceae bacterium
CCGGGCCCTCCCAGATCAGCTGGTTGTCGTGGTTGCCGTGCTCGCGATCCAGGCGCGCGCGGACCGCGAACGCCCGGTAGGCGTCGTGGAAGGCGCCGGGGTCAGGGCCGCGGCAGTCGATGATCGCCGTCTGGTCGAGGTTGTTGGTCTCGTTGATCATGCCGCTGCGGTAGGCATTCGCCAGCGCGGCGCCACGCGTCGCGATGCGGCTTGCGATCGGGTTGGTGTCGATGTCCACCCCGCCGATCTTCTGGTTCGCGTCGATGAACTGTGCGGGGAGGATCTTGCCCTGCTGCAGCGCAGCGAGGCCGTACTGCACGCCGACGTTGTCGATCGGTGGCACGGCGAAGCCACGGTTGGCTTTCTTCTCGCTGTCGGACCAATACGACTGCGGATCAGGCCCGAATATGTTGATCGCCGCGTCCTGGATGTCGCAGCGGACGCCGCCCGGGTTGCTCTGCGGGTTGTAGCGCTGAGCGTCGGTCACCCCGGCGCATTTGTCGGTCGGTACGGCCACGTGCCACTGGGCGTTGTCGCTGACTTCGGAGTTGACGATCGACACATGCCCCTCGACGTCGGCCATCTGAGTCGGGCTCCACACCACGCCCGTCCCCCATTTCGACGGATCGGTGAAGTAGGCCAGCAGGAGGTGGTAGTCGAGGAATTGGGTTGCCGTTCCCCACGCGTCGGGGAACGAGCAGGTCGGCAGGATCCCCTGGTAGATGCCTGGGTAGGCGTTGGAGATCCACTGCTCCGCGAGCGAGCCACCCGAGCACCCGGTCCCGATCGTGTAGCGGATCGTCCCGTAGGTATTGATCAGATGCTCCTTGGCCATGATCAGCGACTCGGCCTGAAGCGGCAAGTTGCAGTTGTGGCCGCTGTAGTCCAGCGCGGTCGACATCACGGCAAAGCCAGCGCCGAGCGCGTATTGGGCGCCATCCGCCGCCGGCACGACCGTCGTGGAGACCGGGGAGGGGTTGAAGCTGACCACGCTCGGCGCGGTGCCGGTCCGGTAGTCGACGCCGCATGAGACTCCGTGAGTGATCAGCAGCTTGTGGTTGAACTGGGGTTGGGGCGCCAGCGAGCTCCAGGGCTTGCCCGGCTGGAACAGCGCGGCGATCTGGTACTGATCACGATCTTCATAGCCGGTCTCGACGCGGACGATGAATGGCACGGTCGTCCCGGTCTGCGTCGTGGTCGTGGCGACGTCAGTGGGCGGGTGCGCCGGGTCGTACGGCTGCAGGCCGTTCTTGGTGGAGTCGGTCGACTTGTAGTAATAGCTGTAGGCGACCGGCTTGTCGCAGGCCGCGTCGACAGCTCCGGATTCGCAGCCCCACGGCTCGAGCTGGGGTCCGCTGAGGATCGGACCTCCGATCGGGTGGTTGGTGATCGTCAAGTGCGCTCCATAGCCGTCGGGAAGCCGGGCGGTCAGCATGTTGGGCCCGTTGGCGAGGCCGGTCACCAGACCTTCGAACTTTCCGCTGCTGAGAAGGGCAAACTTCGGCGTGACGTCGCGTCCGTTGAGGTCGAGCCTTGTCTGGGCGGCCCGGGCGCCGGGGGGGAGGAACACCTGCACCAGCGCCTCGCCTCCCGAGACCAGGTCAGCCCGCGTGGAGAGCACGGCCAGCCGAACCAGATGCGCGGGGCCGATCGGGATCGCGCCCGAGTGCGCCGAAGGCGCGGCGGCCCCCACCCCGCTGACCCCGAGCGCGATGACTACGAGAACTGACACCGAAATTCGCCGCCGCACTTAGATCATTCCTCTCCGCCTCAGAAGGCGCGATCGTAGCCGTTCTTCCACTTTCCTGTCAACTGGCAAAGCGATGCGATAGCCCGCCGGACATTCGCTAGGGTCGAGGGCGCCTGAGTGAACACTCGTCGTGTCGGGCTGGCGTCGCCTGACCCGGGTGGCGTATCACGATGCCAGCCGTTCGGCGGCGACCTCGTGCACGGTTCGGGCAGCGTGCCGTGAGCCCGTGACGGCTTCGAGAAACGGTGCTCGCTTGAGCCCGTACAGCGTCGCGTCTGAGGTCGCCGTGACCGTCGCGGTACGCACTCCGTTTCGCAGCAACGCAATCTCGCCGAACCCATCACCGGGAGCGAGCGTTCGAATGTGAGCATCGTCGATCGACACCGAAAGTTGACCGGTCACGACCACCGGCGCGCTGAGCATCTCGAACAATGAGTGCTCACGCAGGATCCCGAGCTCCGCCGGCTCCGAACGCCGCTCCTAGGGAGCCTGCGCCCCCGGCCCCGAGCCCGAGCACGAGCGCCGCAAGTACGACCTCGAGCACGTCCAGCGCGCCGAGCACCGCGTACTCGGCGGTCAGCATCGCGAGCGCCGCCAGCGCCCAGCCGGGCGCGGTCGTGGCCAACAGGACACTCGCGATCGTTGGCCCGACCAGCAGGGTGACGTTGTCCACCCAACCTGAGACGACATTGGCTGCGGTCAGCTGACCCGGTATCCACCCCGGCCGCCATCAGGCGGCTTCGCACCCGGTAGCCGTCGCCCGTCTGCCGCGCTTGGATCCTGCGGCCTGATTCCGACTGCTACTTGTGGCCCTTCTTGTGCTGGATCCTCAGCGTCAGCCTGCGCGAGGTCACCTTGGTGTGGTGGGCCACGGTCTCGGAGATGACACTGCTGACCTTGAGGTGACCCCGCTTGGCGGCCAGGAACTTCTTCCCGGCAGGCGTAAGCTTGACCGCCAGTTTCTTTGCGCCGGCCTTCGTGATCCTGAACGTGCCCTTGGCCAGAGTGACGAGCTTGGCCTTCTTGCGCGACACCGAGGATGTGTGCACAGTCACGGTACCCGACGTGATGGTGATCTTGATCGTGCACGGGAGCGACGTACAGGTCACCGTGACCGTGATCGTCGTCCCGTTGTCGGTCGCGCCGCCTCCGACGCTGGCCGGCGAGATCGCGTCTGCGGCCTGGAACGGCTGGGCGAACACCGAGCCATTGTCGGTCCACGCCGCCCACCCCTGGCCGGCCCCGCTGACCGCACTGGTCACCTGGTTGGCGCCGGTGTCCTTGTTGGCATTCAGGGTTCCGGTGGCGAACGACTTGCCGCCGTCGGCGCTATAGGACACGGCGATCGGGCCGCCCGCCCCGTCTAGCAGGTAGGTCCCGTAGATGCCGCCTGCGCCGTCCTGGGACACCGCGGCATCCTGCTCACTCTGCTTGGCCACTGTGACCAACGGCGTGTCGAACTTCATCGTGGCCGCGTTGAAGCGGTGGTACACCGTCGTGCTCGTTCCCTCGTCAGTCTCCATCACGCCGAATCCGCTCGGGCCGCCGCCGACGCCCGGGTTCTCCACGTTGCAGTCGGCTTGGGCGATCGCCACCTTCCAGGCGCTGTTGGGCGATCCGGGGGACACGTTGTAGCTGTTGCTCGCGCTCTGGTTGCCCGAGCCGTAGGCATAGGCGGTGCCAAAGCTCTTCGGACAGGCCAGCGGGCCGTTGGTGAAGTTGGTGTCGAAAATCCCCAGCACACCCGGCTGCGCGCCGGCCTCCGCGGCGAACTGGCCAAACGGGTTGCCGATCTGATCGGGGTTGGTGTTCGGCTGGAGCGTGGCAAACCCCGCCGGACAGCTGGCCACCGAACATTCGGGCGGCGAGCTGAGCGGGAATGCGTTGAACGTCGGCGCGCCCGCGGCGGTGTCCCACCCGAACCCCAGGACGCCAGTGCCGGGCACGATCACGGCGCTCAGCGGGCCGGTGTCGGCGTTGAGGATCCCGCTCGTCACCGACAGGCCGCCGTTGACGATGCTGAACGTCGCGCCGCCATCGGTCGACATCCATTCCTGCTCGGGGGTGTAGTGCCCGGAGTTGTCACCTGCGGCGCCGAACACGTCGGCGAGCACGACCATCGTGCCGCCTAAGTCGATCACGTGGACGCCGTCGATGAACTGCGCCGAGTCCGCCGGCTCCAGGTTTCCGCTGTGGGAGCAGGCCGTCGCACCGACCGGGAGCACGCAGTACTGCACGAAGTTTCTCGCTCCGCCGATGTCCTTGCTGTCGTTCCACGCGATCAGCGCATTGCCGGAGCTGTCGACGGCGACCGACGGCGGATCATTGGAGAGCGGCGACCCGACCGTCACCACGTTGCCAGCCGCCAGCGCGCTCGCCGAAAGCACGAGCGCCACAATTCCCGCCAGTCCGCAGGTCAACGTCATCCTCCGAGATGCCGCCACGCGGACGAATGCACGCCACATACCCTTCCCCCTTACCTTCGGTCCGTTGGCTTTGGGCTGGCCCGGCTGCGCGGCGAGATACTACATCCGGGCCTGTTGCCGGGGGAATTTTCTCAACAAGCGCCCGGCCTACCGCATGGCGCGGCTTGATCGCGTCCGTCGGTTCGAGAATCTGCGGCGCCTCACGCTCCTCGACGCGCACGTCACCGGGTTCGTGCATCACTGCCCCACGCATGAGCGCTCCTTCGGTTCGTGTTGGGGCAAGGGGGTGGCGGTGAAGCGAGCCAGCGCCTCCAGCAGCTCGTCCTCGAAGCGCTGGTCATGGACCGCGGGGGCCGGCGCGGCGCGGCGCTGGTGGCGCCAGTAGGCGCCTGAGGTCCGCTCCTTCGAATCGTCGCTGGTCGCGAGCCACTCTTGGGTCAGGTGCCCGAGCCGGAGATCGTCGGGCGCACCGGGTCCGCCCATCTTCGTCTGCTGTCCGAATACGAGCCGGTCGTGCGATTCCCGCTCCAGTCGATCCCGCTCAGGCTGGCTCGGACGCCTCAGTGCATGCTGCTGCTGAGGTAGACCAGGCGCTGCGGGCGGTCGATCAGCGCGGTGAGCAGGTACGGGGCGACCACGTTGACGGCCATGAGGAGCGGCGCCGCCCACTGGTGTTACGCCTGGCAGCCAACGAGCTCCCGCGCGCCGTCGTTCGGCGCGGCCGCGAGATTCTCGGTGAAGAACTCGTCGAACTTGTCAAACGGGAACAGGTGGGCGCGTTGGCCTCATAGAACGGTCGGCCGTTGTTTCGCGGCTCTGCGGGTCTGGACGGCTTGTATGGCGACGCTTATGATCGGCTCACGCTTCGCACAGGACCAGCCACGAGCCTCGCGGGACGAGGCGGGGGGGTGCAGAGCGAGCGGATCCCGCGACCCAGGCTGGCCAGCCGGGTCACTGGTGCCCTCGCCTCGGGATGTGCGCTGCTCGGGGCGGGATGCGGCAAGACGACGTGATCGCCGCCTGCGCCACTCACATTCCGCTGCCCAGAATCCCGGCTCACGTCGTCGTCGTCCGCCATGGTCAACGGGTCAGGTCACCTGCTTCGAGGAGCCGACCGCAGACGGTATTTCTAGAGCGCGGCGATCAGATCCGTGTCTCGACTTCAGGGATGCTGCGATTCTCCTACGCCGGGAATCGATACCGGGTCCCTCACGGTCAACTGACGCTGGTGTGTCGCAAGCTGGCCATCGGCCCCACTGGTGCAGGCCGTCGAACCGGCGTTCTCGCGGTCAGCCTGCGGTCCGGCCGCGTGGCCGTTTACGCCGGTCGCCATGCCCGCCGAGCACTCGTTCTCACCCCGGAGATGGTGGCGTTCGCCACCTACCGGAACAGCGCTTTCGTCGTTGACCGGAACCCCGCCTCCCGGCGCACCCAGGCGCGGAGCGATGACCGCCCGATCGTCGCGGCTCGGACTTCAGACCCGCTGCTGCGCACCAACACCCGCGCTACCTACACCGCGATCTCTGATGCCCACGGACTGCGTCTGGACATCTGGCCGTTTGCGATCTCACCCTGGCAGCGCGCGCCTGCTCCGAAGGACCGGCTGCCACCCTTCTGGGCCGACGGTCACCGCTGCTCAGTGGGGTGCGCGGCGCCGGGTGCGATTCCCGGTTGGCCGATCCGGCCTTTCCATCAGCAGCACGCCCTGCGCGCCGGCATCAACGAGCTTCGGCCCGCCAACTTCCACGTCGCCGTGGACATCGAGGCCAGCAACTTCCAACGTGTGTACCCGATCCAGTCTGGCTACGCCCGTACGAGCCCCACCGGCAGTTACGGCGACTACAAGGTGACCGTCGGCTCATTTACCTACTGGCACATCGTTCCGTCCGTCTCCAGCGGTCAATTCGTGGTCGCGTACAAGACTGCGATCGGCGCGGTCGAGCACGGGTTGGGTCATCTCGCGTTCGAAGAGGGCGGCGACAACAGTTATTTGAATCCCCTCCGGCGAGGAGGGAGCCTGCGGCCGTACACCGATACCGAGCCACCGATCATCGGGGTCCCGCGCGTTTTCGCCGACGGACGCGTGATCGTCGGGGCATTCGATCCCCAGAGCTACATCCACAGGGAGAGCTACGAGACTCCGGTGCTAGCGCCCGCGTCGCTGGCCTGGCGTCTGTACAGCGCGTCGGGTAGACCGCTGACCGGCCTGGAGTGGGCTATGCGAGGCTCCGGCTACATTCCGCCTAGCCTCAAGCCGCTGATCTTCGCCCCCGGAGCGTCAAACCCCGGGTTCCGATGTTTCTACACGCAGCTGCGGTGCATCCCAAACTGGGTCTACAACCTCGCGGGGGGTTTGACCCCACCCCTTCCGCTCGCGGGCTTGTCCCGCGGCCGGTATCGGCTGACGGTCTACGCCTGGGATTGGGCCGGCAACAAGTCCGCGCTCGACGATTGGGTCACGCTACCGTTGGCGCGCGCCGCGAACGGAGCCGGCACGCGGGGCGCGGAGTTCGGCCCACTCAAGCCACAGTTCGAACCGTAATCGCTCGCGGACCGCCTCCCGGCGCGAGTTCGTGGCCGGCCCAGCACAGGCATCCCGAGCGCGGTAGGCCGTCAGTCGATCAGGCGGGCCCCCAGGCGCCAGACCGCCAAGCGCCACATGATCAGCGAGAACACCAGGAGCACGGCCATGTGGAGCAGGTCAGCCGTCGCGAAAGTGCTCAGCGACACGTCGCGCACCAGCGCCACGCAGTGATAGAGAGGGTTGAACTCGGCGATCGTGCGCAGCCCGGGTGGCAACTGCGAGATCGGAAAGAACGTCCCCGCGACCAGGAACATGGGGGTCAGGACGGCGCTGGTCACGTAATTGAAGTTGTCGATCGTCTTGGCCACGGCGGCGATCAGTACGCCGAAGGCGGCAAACCCGAAGCCGGTCACGAATCCGATCAGCGGCACCAGCAGCATCCCCGGGGCAGGCTGGAGTCCGAACGGCATGGCCACCAGGAGCGGAGCCAGCCCGTACACCCCGGCGCGCAGAGAAATCCACAGGATCTCGGCCGTGACCAGCTCCTCCACGTCGACCGGGGCGGCCAGCAGGGCGTCGTAGGTGCGCTGAAACTGCCAGCGGATGAATGTGTTGAACATGCCCGGGAACGCCGACGAGAAGAGCACCGCGGTGGCCACCACGCCGGTGCCGACGTACTCGATGTAACGCACGTGCCCAACCGAATGGACGAGCGAGCCAAAGCCGAGGCCGAAGGCCAGCAGATAGATCGTCGGCTGCACGACGGAGGAGAACGTGGTCGCCTTCCAGTAGCGACGAAAGAGGACTACGTCACGGGTCATGACCCCGGCCAGGGCCGCTGGGTCAAGCCGGCGGATCGGCTGACTGGTCCGGGCGGACCTCATTCGATGTCCGCCCCGGTCAACGCCACAAAGGCGTCCTCGAGGTTGGCGGGACGCCGGACACCCTCGGGACCCTCGCCGTTGAGTTCCTCGGCCCTTAGGACCGCGACGGCCGGCCCGCTGCGGCGGTGGCGCCACCCGTTGGCCTCGGCGCGCCGCTCGAGCGCCGCGAGGTCGGCCGGCGGCCCGTAGACCTCGATCACCTCACGCCCAGCGTGGGCATGAACCAGTTCGGTCGGGGTGCCCTGGGCGATGATCCGCCCACCGGACATGACCGCGACCGTATCGGCGAGGCGCTCGGCCTCCTCGATGTAGTGCGTCGACATCAGGACCGTCACCCCGTCGCTGCGCAGCCCGTCGATCAGCGACCACAGCTCCTGGCGGACCTGGGGGTCCAGACCTACCGTGGGCTCGTCGAGCAGCAACAGCTGGGGGCGGTGGATCAGACCGCGGGCAACCAGCAGCCTGCGGCGCATGCCCCCCGAGAGCTCGCGCACGATCGTGTCCGCTCGCGGCTTCAGATTGGCGATGTCCAGGGCGCGGTCCACGGCCTGTGACCGCTCGCCGCGGGGGACGCGATAGAGCTGGGCAAACACGCCAAGGATCTGCCGGCAGGTCAGCTCAACGTCGAGATTGTCCAGCTGGGGCACCACCCCCATAGCCATGCGTGCCAGCTTGGACTCCTCGGGGAGCGTGAAGCCAAGCACCTCGATCGTGCCTTCGTCGGCGAGGCTCTGGGCGGTGAGCATCCGCATCGTGGTCGATTTGCCGGCGCCGTTGGGGCCCAGCAACCCGAAGCAGATCCCCGGTGCCACGTTCAGATCAAGGGCGTTGACGGCGGTGATCTCGCCGTAGCGCTTGGTCACCCCCTTCAGAGCGATGGCGGCTGATTCGCTCACTGGCCCAGCATAGGCAGCGCCGGTCAAGCCCGGCGAAGGCGGCCGCGCGCATCTCGTGGACTGCCGCCTCCACGGCGTAGCTGGTGCGGCGCCGCTCGGGCTGTCCATCGGCAACGATCAGCCAGTAAGCGCCCGGGGTCACCGGCCGCCACGATCGCGTCGATGGCGCCGGCCTCAGGGTTGACCGTTGGTCGGTCCGCTGGCGCCGCCGGAGCCGCCGGCACCGCCGCCGGGCATCCGGAACAGCGAGGCCAGTTTCGCGGCCACCATGATGTCGCCGGCGAGCTTGATCTCGCCCTTGAAGTAGGCCTGCATCGGATCGAGGTTTCCGCTCACCAGGCGCAGAAAGTCCACGCCATCCAAGGTGATCGTCAGCCGTGGATCGGCGCCGTCGGCGCCGCGGATGATCCGGGCCTGCCCGGCCTCGAGCTCGAGCTGGTAGATGTCCACGCCGCCGTCGGGGCGGCCGGTCAGACACCAGCGGATCGAGGAGCTGACGCCCTTGGCCTGGCTGTCGTCGAGCTGCTTGGGCATCTGCCAGAAGATCCCGTCCAACAGCGGTTTGCGGGCCGGTGAGCCCATGAGCTGCTCGAGGCGCTCGGGTGGGGCGTCACGGACCAATCGCCCGAACCCGTCGGCGAGTTGCGTCGGGGCACCGGCGGCCAGGCGCTTGACCGCTTCGAGCGCCCGCTGAGGATCAAAGCCGAAGTCCTTCATGGTCTGAGACGGTACAACGTGGGCCTGAGAAGGCTCGACGAGTGTCTGTCCTCGGGCCGCCGGCCTAACTCTTGGTAGGACAGGCGCCGATAGCGGTGGTGTGCCGCAACCCGGGTTCAAACGATCATCAGCTCTGTGGCTGGTCGGGTTACCGGCTGGCGTCGCCCTTCTCGCGGTGCTGATCGCCTGGGCCGGTCTGCTCTCCCGCCTGGTCTGGTGGGACGTGGCGTGGACCGCGGCGGCTGGATGTGCGTTGACCGGCACCCTGCTCGCGCGGGGGGCCGCCGCGCCCGCCAACCGCGCTCGCTGGACGCTCTGGTCGGCGGCCTCGGGATGCTGGCTGGCCGGCCAGCTGGCCTGGAACGCCTTCGGCATCGTCGGATTTCCCTCCTCTCCGAACCTCGCTGACATAGCTTGGTGGGGATTCGCGGTTCTGGTCATGGTCAGCATGGTCCGCTACCGGGCTCCGTCGCGGACGGTGCGCCTGGTGGCCGCGATCGAAACCTTGCCCGTGATCGGGGCGGCTGTATCCCTGGTCTTTGCCGGCCTTTGGCACGACGCCTCGGTCTCCACCCTGGGTTTGGCCCCGAAGCTGTCCGCGCTCGTGTACCCGGCGCTCTACATCTCGGCCGCCGTCCTCATGCTGCAGGCGATGATTGGCGGGTCGCTGGCCGGATCGCGCTCGCGGGCGCTGCCCGTGACCCTCGGTGGCATGGTTGCCCAAGCCGTCGCCTTCTGCCTGTGGAGCGTGCAGCTGCTCGCCGGGACCTATACCCCGGGCGCGACGCTGCTCGATCCCCTCTGGGTGCTGGGGCTGGTGGCGATCGGAGTCGGCGCTCTCCTGGCCGCCCGCGCGCCCGAGGAGATCGCCGAGCTCGATGAACCGGCCAAGCGCGGGGGCGTCCTGCCTGCGGTGATGTTCGTCGCGTTGCTCGCCGATCTGATCTCCGCTGCCCTGAGCAACGCCCCCACCGGCGCCATGATCACCCTCGCCGGGGGGCTCTTTCTGTCCGGCGCCGCGCTGATCGTACGCAGCACGCTCCTCGAGCGTCGGCTGCGCGAGATGCTCGAATGGGAGCGGGCCACGCTCGTCAGCCTGGCTGACCGCGAGGAGCAGCTGGCGCGGAAGAACGAGCAGCTGCTGGAGGACTCGCGGCGCGACTCCCTGACCGGGATGCGTAACCGCCGCGCCCTCGCTGACGATCTACCGCAGATCGAGGCCGAGCGCCGTCATGGCGACGGGATTGCCGTGGCCGTGTGCGATGTGGACCACTTCAAGGCTTACAACGACCGGCTTGGGCACCTGGCGGGCGACCAAGCCCTACGCGCGATCGCCGCCACCGTGCGTGGAGCTCTGCGGGCCGGCGACGTCGCCTACCGCTTCGGTGGCGAGGAACTGCTGTTCGTCATGCGTGATACCGGCATCAGCGGGGCGGTGACGGCGGCCGAGCGCGTGCGGGAGGCGGTCCAGCGGGTAGCGATTCCCCACCCGGGCGGCGTCGGCGGGGTGCTGACCGTGTCGGTCGGGCTCGCCGCCGGCGACGCCGACGCATCTGTGCTGCTGGCCCGCGCCGACGCTGCGCTCTACGAGGCCAAGCACGCCGGTCGCAACCGGGTCACGATCGCGACGGACGAGAGCGCGGTACCTGAGCTGGAGCACACCCGGAGCGCCACCAAGGAACCGGTGCCCCGGCACCTGCGCAGCATGCTGGCGGTGTCCCGCGCTGCCGCATCCGGTCAGGGCATCGAGCCCGTCCTCGACGCGCTCGTGCAGACGATCCGGACCGAGCTCTCCTTCCAGGTGGTGGCGGTGAGACTGTTGGACCGGGACGCGGGACGCCTGACGTGCGTGGCCGTGCTCGGTGACGATGAGGCGCGAGACGCACTGCTCGCCAGCGTCAGTCCCTGGCACGAATGGGAGGAGCTGCTCGAGTCCGAGCACGTGCGCGAGGGAGCGGTCTGGCTGCCAACGGGCTCGCACGACTGGGACGGCGACAGCGTCGTCTGGATGCCGCCGGCCGCGGCCGGGCTCGATCAGGACGCCTGGCACCCGGACGACATGCTGCTGCTGCCGCTGCGTGACGGACACGGAGACGTGATCGGCATCGTCTCGGTCGACCAGCCGCTCGGTGGCCGGCGCCCGCGCGATGAGGAGCTCGCCTGCCTGGTGGCCGTCACCGACCACGCCGGGCTCGCCGTCGCGCAAGTCCGGCGCGAGACGGTTGATGCGACCGCGGCCGGCCGGCAGTCATCGGAGCTGCTGCTCGCCTCGGTGATGCTGCTCGCGGAGACGCTCGACCTGCGCGACGAGGGCACCGCCCGCCACTCGGTGACCGTCGGCGACTACGCGCGCCGCACGGCGCTCGCGCTGGGGCTCGGCCCCGATCGCGTCCAGCGGATCCACGCCGCCGGCGTCCTGCACGATCTCGGCAAGCTCGGGATCGCCGACGCCATCCTCTTCAAGTCTGGGCCGCTGGACGACTCCGAGTGGCGAGAGATGAAGCGCCACCCCGAGATCGGTGCGCGCATCCTCGAGCACGCCGGGCTGAACGACATCGCCACCTGGGTCCGTGGCCACCACGAGCGACCGGACGGACGTGGCTATCCGTTCGGCCTGCGCGACGACCGGGTCAGCCTGGAAGCCCGCATCCTGGCCGTGGCGGACGCGTACGAGGCCATGGTCACCGACCGGCCCTACCGGCGCGGGATGCCAGGTATCGAGGCGTGCGAGGAGCTGCGCCGCTGCGCCGGTACCCAGTTCGATTCCACGGTCGTGGACGCTTTCCTCGGCACACTCGAGGAGATTCAGACGAGTCGCCCAGCCGGGCCTGCCGACGCCGAGCACGTCCAGCTCGTCTCCTGAGACACAGCTACCATCCCGTCGCGCGGGCGGTTAGCTCAGCTGGTAGAGCGCCTGCCTTACAAGCAGGAAGTCGGCGGTTCGAGCCCGTCACCGCCCATGGCAATACCCTGCAAAAAGTGATAGCCGAGCTCCTGCGCTGCGGTGCGGACACGGCGCGTCGTCTCAGGGCGATGCGGCCCGTGCTCAGCGACGCGCCCAGTAGGTCTCGTCGCCCTTGCTCGTGACGAGAGCTTCGGCGGTCTCGAAGCCTGGCGCCATCGAGGCGCAGCCCCCCGCGAGTACCTCATGGTGCTCGATATCGAGCAGCCGCAGCCAGCTCTGCTGGCCCAGGGTCAGCCCGATCATGCATCCGAGCTCCACCAGCTCGGGCTCGCTGAAGTGGGCGTGCAGCCGGTCCCAGAAGGCGTCGTCGACGTCGAGATGCCACGCGATCGCCTCCGCGTAAGACAGAGCCGCCTTTTGCCGCTCGCTGTACGTGGAGGACGACTCGAAGTTGAGCAACTCGTCGTACTGGCCTTCCTGGAGCCCCAGCGCTGCGCCCGTCTCAGAGCGTTGGTTGCCGCAGTATTCGCACTTGACCGTCCGCGAGACGAAGACCCGGCACAGCTCCTTGAGGTCATGATCGACGACACCGTTTCGGAACAGGTCGTTCCAGCTGTTGGCGAAGAACCAGAACGCGGCGGGCACGTGCGCCCGGACCGCGGAGCTCTCCGGCCGCGGTGTTCCCTCGCGTGCGCACCGCTCCATCTCGGCCCGCATGTCAGGGGTCATGTCCTCGAGCGGAACGTAGCTGATCCGCTGCCTGCGCTGTGCCGGCGACACGAGTCCTCCTCCGGGGTGATGGCAATCGTTTGCCAAGCGGGACGGTATCACGCGCGAGCAACCCCAAGCGGCGCCCAGCGGTGCGGCCGCACGAGGCGGCCGCACCGAGGCGATTAGCGCCGCGACGGGCGGCGATCGTCAGGTCTAGCTATTCCTGTGTCCCCCGCCGACCCTGATCTGATGCGCGTAGACCGGTCCCGCGCCGGCGCCCGGGAAGGCAGATCCGACACCGCTGAACAACACCGCGGTCACCGTGTAGGTACCCGGTCGATCGTACGTGTGCGTGGGCGTGGGCCCAGACCCGGTTGAACCGTCCCCGAACTCCCACAGATAGTTGATCACGGGCTGGCTGCTCACGATCGTGAGTGCGCTGAAGCTCACCGTCTTGCCATCCCGCCCCTTGCCTCCGCCCGGCGAGACCGTGAACGCCGGAGTGAACCCGTTCTGGCCCGTGGTCACGATCCCGCCCGTCCCGGCCGACAGCCACCCTAGCGCGTTTCTCTGCCCGGCAGAGGGGCCGAATCGATGCCCAGCGACCGGCCGCTCACGCTCACGTTTTCACCGAGCCACGGGCGACGGATTGCCGATCGTCGGCACCCGCGGCGCTAGCTCGCTCTTCGCGTCAATCGTCGAGCTGGAGGTGTACTACCACCGTTCAACACCCGGGTGGGGCTGGAGCGGTGGTGAGCAGCGAGGCCAGATCGTCGGTGATGGCGTGCGCGGCGTGTAGCTCGGGGTCGGTGTGGGTGGTGCGCAAGGCGATCACGGTTGCGCCGGCGGCGCGTCCGGCCTGAACGCCGGCGGGAGCGTCCTCGATGACCACGCATCGCGCGGGACTGACACCGAGGCGCCGGGCGGCGATCAGGAAGCACTCCGGGTCGGGCTTGCCTCGCTGCAGGCCGTCGGAGCTGACCAGCACGCCCGGGATGGCGAGGCCGGCCGCGCGCAGACGCGCCTCGGCGAGCGCGGTCGAGCACGAGGTGACGATCGCGAGCAGGCGGTCGGAGGCCAGCAGTGCAGCCGCGCCCGGGACCGCGGCCACGCCCCGGGTGTCGTGGATCTCGGCTTGCTCGACGGCGGCGGCCTCCTGGTCGTGGTCGGCGTGTGGGGCGAGCAGTCGGATCGTCTCGCGCGACGGGCGACCCTGCGCGAAGCGATCCACCGCTTCGCCGTCGAGGCCGTGGCGACTGGCAAATGCGTCCCAGACGCGGCGGACTGGGGCGCTCGAGTCAACAAGCGTGCCATCGAGGTCAACGAGCACCGCGTTGGCACGGGCGAGCATCGCCGCCGGCGTCATGTCGTGAGCGAAGGTTGGACTGTCCGAGCTGAGCGTTCGTCCCGCGGCTCGGCGTGTGGCGCGAGCAGGATGACGATCAGGCCAGCGAGCACGAGCAGGCCGCAGGCCAGCCGCAGCGACGTGGCTTGGGCGAAGCCGCCGATCAGGGGAGGCCCGGCCAGAAAGCCGAGGTAGCCGAGTGAGCTGACCACCGCGAGCGCCGGTCCGGTCGAGACCCCCGGCTGATCGGCACCGGCGCGGAACAGGGTGGGGACGACGCCCGCGAGCCCCAGGCCGAGAGCCGCGAACCCAACGATCGCGCCGGGCACCGTGCCCACGGCCAGTCCGGCGCCAAACCCGAGGGCGGCGAGGGCGCCGCACCGCCGTAGCAGGGCGGTCGAGCCCCAACGTGCCCACAGCCGGTCGGCCATCAGCCGGCCGGTACCCATCGCCACGCTGAACACGGCGTAGGCGATCGCCCCGAGCGCCGCTGACCCGGCGAGGTCATCGCGGACGAGCTTGGCGCTCCAGTCCGACGCGCCGCCCTCGGCCATCAGGCAAAAGAAGCACGCCGCCCCGAGCAGCGCCAGCCGCGAGGGCACCCTCCTCCAGCGCAGCTTGGGGGCGTGCGCGTCGGCGTCATCGTCACACGCCTGCAACGGACCGATCGCGATCAGTCCGGGGATCCCGAACCCGAGCGCAGCGGCAGCCAGGTGCAGGAGCGGTGCGACGTCCAGCGCGGCCGCGAGCGCGCCGAGACCCGCGCCCGCAAAGCTGCCGAACGAGAACGCGGCGTGCAATGAGGAGAGGATCGGACGACGCAGGCGGCGCTCGATCGATACGCCCTGCGTGTTCATGGCGAGGTCGAGCGTCGAGTTGGTCATGCCCACCACCAGCAACGCACACGCCAGCGCCGGGACGCTCCCGGCCAAGGCCGGAAGCAGAATCGCTGCCATCAGCCCGGCTACCGCGAGCCGGCAGAAGCTCCGGCTTGAGCGCCGCGGCAGCAAGCGGCCGACCAGCGGCATCGCCACCACGGCTCCGAGGGCAGGAGCCAGCAACGCGACACCGAGTAGGCCGGTGGTCGCGCCGACGCGATCAGACAACGCCGGGATCCGAGACGCCCACGAAGCAAACAGGGCTCCGTTGACGAAGAACACGGCTGTGATTCCCGCGCGGGGCGTCATGCCAGCAGGACTTCGATACCGAGCGCGCGGTACGGGGCCAAAGCCTGTTCGTCGGCGTCCGCATCGGTGACGAGATGCGTAACCGCGCCCAGCGGCGCCACGACGACCGGCATCGCCGTACCGAGCTTGTCGTGGTCAGCCAGTGCCACGACTTCCGCTGCGCCCTCGATCATCGCCGCCTTGACATGGCGCTCCTCGAGGTCCTCCGTGGTCACGCCGATCTCGGGATGCAACCCGCAGACGCCCAGAAAAACAACGTCGGCGCGGATCATCCGGAGCGCATCGATCGCGGCCGCACCGACGGTGACCAGCGCGTTCGGGCGCAACGTCCCGCCTACCACCGTGACCTCGAGCCCGGGATGATCGGCCAGCGCCAGCGCAATCGGCGGGCTCGTGGTGATTACGCTCGCGTGCAGATCGTCGCCCAGTGCATGGGCGAGCTCGAGCGTGGTGGTACCGCCATCGAGCACGACGACCTGGCCGTCACGTACGCGAGCAGCGGCGCGGCGGGCGATCGATGCCTTGGCCTCGGGGGCCCGCCGCGTACGCGCCGCAAAAGACGAGGCGTCGCCATGACGAGGAAGCGCTCCGCCGTGAACCCGCCGCACGAGCCCAACCGTGTCGAGTTCGCGCAGATCGCGCCGGATCGTGTCAGACGAAACCGCCAATTCATCGGTCAAGTCAGAGGCGAGCACACGGCCCTGCGTGGCCAGGCGCTCAAGGATCAGAGCACGTCTCTCGTCCGTCAGCATGCTGCGCGACTATACACGAACATGCATGTTTCTGCATGAGTCAGGCACACTCACGCAGGCCGATTCGATGCTCGGCCGCGACGGGCGGTGCGCCAGTGTGCGGCCCAGCTACAGCGTCGCGAGGCCCCGCGCGAGCGCCTCGGCGATCAGCGTGAAGTGCTCCGTTTCCACGGTAAGCGGGGGTGAGACGCCGATCGCGCGAGCGAGCGGCCGGACGAGCACGCCGACCTCGCGCGCGGCCCTGACGATCCGGCTGATCGCATCGGGATGCTCATCGAGCGCCGCTTGTGTGAGTGCGACGGCCGCCAGCAGCCCCACGCCGCCGCGTACCTCAGCCACCGCTCGATCGTCCGCCAGCGGCTTGATCGCGTCCAGCAGCGCACCCTCGAGCTGGCGCCCACGTTCGAGCAACCGATCGCGCTCAAGCAGCTCGATATTCGCGAGCGCCGCCGCGCAGCAGGTGGCGTGCCCGGCATACGTGGGGCCGTGGCGCAGGACGGGGCCACCCGGCGTGCTCCAGAACGGCTCGGCGATCCGCTCGGAGACGAGCACGCCGCCGAGCGGCAGGTAGCCGCTCGTGACCCCTTTGGCGAACACGATCATCGCCGGCTCGACCCCCCAGCGTTCGATTCCGAACCAGGTCCCCAGGCGGCCGAACCCGCAGATCACCGAGTCGACGACGAGCAGCACCCCCGTGCGGTCACACAGCGACGCGAGGCCCTCGATGTAGCCGGGCAGGGGCGGATACACCCCACCGGCGCCGATCACCGGTTCGACGAACACGGCCGCGACATGCTGAGCGCCGGCGTCGGCGATCGCCGCCTCCAGCGCTTCGAGCGAATCGTGCGGCACCTGAACGGTCTCGACCTGCGGGCCGAAGCCATCGCGGTTCGCCGCGATGCCGGCCAGGGCGGTGCCGAACCCGTTCGTACCGTGATAGCCGGCGGTGCGGCTGATCAACAGCGTCCGCTCGGGTTGTCCCAGCTCGTACCAGTAGCGGCGCGCCAGCTTCGCGGCGGTGTCGATCGCATCGCCTCCGCCCGATGTGAGGAACACCCGTGCGGGCATCGGTGCGAGGTCGGCCAGCGCTCCGGCGAGCTCCTGCGCGGGAGCGTTGACGAAATCGCCGAACGCGGAGTATGTCTCGAGTCGCGACATTTGCTGTGCCACGGCGGCCGCGATCTCCGGGCGCCCGTGGCCGACGTTCGCGTACCACAGGCTCGCGGTGGCATCCAGGTAGCGGCGGCCCTCGGCATCCCACACCCAGACGTCCTCGCCGCGCTCGATCACAAGCTCTTTGCGCCGGACGGAACCCATGTCGGCGAACGGGTGCCACAGTCGCGTTTGCTCGTCGACCGTCATCGAATTGCACCCTATACCGGCGCGTGCGGACCTGTCGGCCAAGCTTGCCTAGGGTCGCACTCCACCTGGTTCGCCAAGGGCTAGCGGCCGAGCACCCGGGCTGCGGCGGCCAGATGCGCCGGGGTGGCGCCACAACATCCCCCGACGATCTGAGCTCCCCCGGCGACGAACTCTGCGACTCGGGCCGCGAACGACCCGGGATCCTCCGGATACACCACGTCGCCGGCGACGACTTTCGGGACGCCTGCGTTCGGCTTGACCCACAGCGGGCTAGACAAGCCGGCCTCGAGAAACTCCGAGACCAGTTGGGCGGTGTCATCCAGCGAGCGCCCGCAGTTGGCGCCGAGCGCGGCAAGACTCAAGGAGTCGGTCGCCTTGGTCACATCGGCTGGGCTGAGGCCCATCATGGTTTTTGTCCCCTGGTCAAAGCTGAACGACATCACCAGCGGAAGATCTGTCACCGACCCGATCGCCTCAGCGGCCCACAGCGCTTCGTCCAACGCAAAAAAAGTCTCGAGCACCAGCAGATCGACGCCTCCGTCACCCAGGGCCCTCGCCTGTTCGGAAAACGCCGCCAGACACGTATCCCGGGTCAGCGTCCCGAACGGTTCCACCAGCTGGCCGGTCGGTCCGATCGATCCGGCCACGAGTATCTCCTCGCCAACCGCCCCGCGAGCGATTTCAGCCGCGCGGGCGTTCAGCTCGCGGGCCCGGCCGGCCAGCGGCCCGTCCTCCAACCGCACCGGCGACCCACCGAACGTGCACGTCAGCACCAGGTCACAGCCCGCTTCGACAAAGCGTCGGTGTAACTCTCCGGCTCGGTCTGGAGCGTCGAATACCCACTCCTCCGGCGCCACGCCCGGTTCGATGCCCATGTCCTGGAAGTTGGTGCCGATGGCGCCGTCGGCCAACAGCACGCCGCGGGACTCGAGGAGCTCGGTGAAAGAACGCACCCGCCGAGCGTATCGGCCGCGTTTGTGGCTCAGGGCGACGCTGCTGCCCGACTGCGGACCGACGCCGGAGCCGCGAGTAACGTGACCGCATGACTACAGACGCTGGCTACCCGGTGGAACTCGATGTCGAGTACCCGGACCGACCGCTGAACCGACTGACGACGGCCCTCCGAATCTTCCTGATCATCCCGATCGCGATCGTGCTCGGCACCGTCTCGGGCGGCACATGGAGCAGCAGCACCGTCAGCGGCGCCACCGAGACGACGACGACGCTTGTCGCGGGCGCCGGCGGCACGCTCTTCGCGGGGCCGCTTCTGATGATCCTGTTTCGCCAGAAGTATCCGCGCTGGTGGTTTGACTGGAACCTCGAGCTGACACGATTCTCCTCCCGCGTCGGGCTGTACGGAGCGCTGCTTGACGACCGTTACCCCTCGACCGATGAGCGTCAGTCGTTGCTCTTGGAGATCCCGTATCCCGACGCGCGGAGCGATCTGAACCGGTGGCTGCCGCTTGTGAAGTGGTTCCTCGCGATCCCGCACTACGTCGTGCTCTTCTTCCTCGGTATCGCCGCCATCGTATGCGTGGTCATCGCGTGGTTTGCGATCTTGTTCACCGGCCGCTACCCGCGCGGGCTGTTCGACTTCGTGGTTGGGGTGGGACGCTGGAGCGTCCGTGTGTCGGCCTACGCGTTTCTGCTCGCGACCGACCGCTACCCACCCTTCTCGCTTCGCCCCTGAGCCCTCCCGCCGAGCTGACACAAGCAAATCTGCGGCACCGTGGCCCTCTCTACAGTCTCCCCGGATGCTGATCGCCACTCACGACGGTTCCTTTCATGCGGACGAGGTGTTTGCCGTCGCAGCGCTCCGACTGCTGGACGAACCCGTCGAGGTGGTGCGCACGCGCGACCGCGACGCCGTCGCTCAGGCTGACCTCCGCGTCGACGTCGGCTTTCGCGATGACCCCGGCACCGGGGACTTCGACCACCATCAGCGCGACTTCGACACCGCGCGGGCCAACGGTGTGCGCTACGCCTCGTTTGGTCTCGTCTGGCGCGAGTTCGGTGCGCGGGTCTGCGACGGCGACCAGGAGGTCGCCGATGCCGTCGACGAATCGCTCGTGCAGTCGGTGGATGCCAACGACACCGGCCAGCAGCTGACCCGGTCGCTGATCGACGGCGTGCGCCCGTTGACCGTCAACGGCATCATCGGCGCCTACAACGCGCGCTGGGATGAAACCTTCACGCCCGAACAGGAGCGTGAGCGCTTTGACGCCGCCGTGGCCTTGGCTCAGGGCATCCTCGCCCACGAGCTGGCCTCCGCTGCCTCCGGGCGTCGCTCTGAGCGCATCGTGCGCGAGGCCATCGCCGCGGCGGCGGACCCGCGGGTTGTGGAACTACCGGTCAATGCCCCGTGGAAGCAAGTGCTGGTGCCCGAGGCGGCTCGTGCCCTGTTCGTGATCTACCCCAAGCGCCAGGGCTTCGGCCTGGAAGCGGTGCCGCGCGAACTCGGCTCGTTCGAGAACCGGCGCGACCTGCCGGCCGGGTGGGGCGGGCTCCAGGGCGCCGAGCTCGTCGCGGTCACGGGCGTCGAGGAGGCGCTCTTCTGCCACGCCAAGCGATTCCTCGCCGTCGCCCGGTCCCGTGCGGGCATCAAGCGGCTCGCTGAACTCGCTCTCGCCGAGGGTTGACCGGGCTCGCCGAGCTCGCCGAGCTCGCTCTCGCCGACGGCTGACCGCGCGCACCAAGGAAATGCCACAGCGATGCGCGGAGCGAATATGGTCGCCGCACCGATCGAGGAGGTGGCTGGAATGTATGTGCGTGTCGTGAGGTTCACTGATGTCACCGCGGAGCGGGTCAAGGGCCTTCTCGCCCGGATTGAGGAGTCGGGCGGGCCGCCTTCGGACGTCCCCACGAAAGGCCTCAAGATCCTGGTAGACGAGGCGCAGGGGACGGGAGTTGTCATGCAGTACTTCGAGACCATCCAGGACATGGAGGCCGGCGCTCGGGTGTTGAGCGCGATGGATGTCTCTGAGACCCCGGGCACGCGCGCCTCGGTGGACACGTGCGAAGTCAAGCTGGACCTGACCCTACCCTGAGGGCGCTCGGAGCACCGCCGACCGTTGTACCGTCCGGAGAGAGCAGTCGCACCGGGCCCGGACTCGAGCCGTGACCGCTCCGCGTTTATAGCCATGACCCTGCCTCCCTCACGACCGAGCGCCCCCGGCGGCGCGCCTGTTGTCGAGCCCGAACCCCGGCCTGACGGAGATGGGAACGGAGCTCGCTCGGGGGTACGCAAGAGCTTCAACGAGGCCGCGCACAAGCTCGGCTACTGGCCGGTGCGACCGGTCCCGGTGGCGCCCGACGCGGAGGGTCTGTCGCCGGCGCTGCGTGCCGCCGCCTCCGAGGACCGCGACGTGGTCGCGCACGCCACCCGCGCCGTGCTCGCGCTGGGCGCACTCGGGATTGTCTACGGCGACATCGGCACCAGCCCGCTCTACACCATGCATGTCATCTTCACCCAGCATGCCGACGCCGCTCGCGCTACCGCGGCCGGCGTCTACGGGATCGTCTCGTTGATCTTCTGGGCGCTGGTCATTGTGGTCTCGGTCAAGTACGCGGGCTTCATCATGCGGGCCCACAACCGCGGTGACGGCGGGATCATGGCCCTGACCGCGATCGTGCGCCGCCGCAAGATCCCCCGCGGCGTGATCCTGGTCACGCTCGGCATCTTCGGGGCGGGCCTGTTCTTCGGGGACGGGATGATCACCCCGGCGATCTCGGTCATGTCGGCGGTCGAGGGCGTCAAGGTCGCGACCCCCGGGCTGGCCCACCTCGTCGTGCCGATCTCGCTGGCGATCCTCGCCGGGTTGTTCCTGGTCCAGCGCTTTGGCACCGGTGCGGTCGGGTGGCTGTTCGGGCCGGTGATGATGTTCTGGTTCCTGGTCATCGGCCTGCTCGGGGCCAGCCACGTGATCGCTCACCCCGCGGTGCTCCAGGGCCTCTCGCCAACCTGGGGGGCCCGCTTCATGGTCAACCACGGTGTCGCCGCCTTTCTGACCCTCGGGGGCGTGGTCCTCGCGGTGACCGGGGCCGAAGCGCTCTACGCCGACCGCGGACACTTCGGGGCCGGTCCGATCCGCTTCACCTGGTTTGCGGTTGTGTTCCCGGCCGTGATGCTCTGCTACCTCGGGCAGGCCGCCCTGATCCAGGCGCACCCGAGCACGATCGTCAACCCGTTTTACCTCTTGGCCCCCAGCAGTCTGCGCATCCCGATGGTGTTTCTGGCCACGGCGGCGACGATCATCGCCTCCCAGGCGGCGATCTCGGGATCGTTCTCGGTGGCCAAGCAAGCCATCCAGCTCGGCCTCCTACCCCGGTTGAGGGTCGTTCACACCTCGCGTCTCGAGGGCCAGATCTACGTTCCGCTCATCAACTGGGGCCTCGGCCTGGGCGTCGGCGCCCTAGTCCTCGTGTTCCAGAGCTCGACCCGGCTGGCTGACATCTACGGCGTCGCCGTGACCGGCACGTTCATGCTCGACACGATCCTCTTCCTGGCCGTCGCTCGCTCGCAGTGGCGGACCTCGATCTGGAAGCTCGTCCTGCTCGGGACGACGTTCCTGACCGTCGAAGTGTCCTTCTTCAGCTCCAACCTGAGCAAGATCACCCACGGGGCCTGGTTCTCGCTCAGCATCGGACTGCTGGTGGCGTTCGTGATGATCACCTGGCGCCGCGGACGCGTGATCCTGACCCGCAACCGGACCGAGGAAGAGGGATCGCTGGCGGACTTTCTCAGCAGCCTGCCCACCCTCGATCCACCCGTGCGCCGAACCACCGGCACCGCCATCTTCCTCAACCCCGGCAAGGAGACCACTCCCCTCGCCCTGCGCGCCGAGGTCACGCACAACCACGCGCTCCCCGAGAAGGTGGTGATCGTCTCGGTCGACTCGGTCAGCATTTCCCAGGTCGAAAAGACTGACCGCTTCAAGGTCGAGTGGCTCGGTGAAGGCCTGTTCAAGATCGCCTATGTGGCGATCCGCGTCGGCTATCAGGACAAGGTCAACATTCCGGCGCTCCTGGCCCTGGCCCGCAAGCGCGGGCTGCTGGAGCGCAACCTCGATCTCGAGCACGCCTCCTACATCGTCTCGCGGATGCTGATCGTGCCCACCGACGCGCCCGGCATGCACCGGTGGCGCAAGGCGCTGTTCATCTTCATGGCTCGCAACGCCACCAGCCCGATCACCCACTTCGGCCTGCCGGACGACCGCACGATGATCATGGGCTCTCAGGTCGGAGTCTGAGGGTCCGGGAGCCCCACCCCCCGCGGTCGGCGCGCCCGACGGCTCTCAGCTTTCCGGGTCTACTGCCGATAACCCCTTATGCCTCGGTGGGTTCGTGTGGTGCTCGTCATCCTCGGCGGTTGGATCGCTGCCGCTGAGCTGCACGCCCTCGGTCTGAGCTGGATCCCCGTCGGCCCGGAGAAGTGGCTGCATCTGGCCGTGATGGGCGCGGGAGGTGGTCTGTGCGTGCTCCGCGGCGTGTTGCGGCGAGAAGAACGGTCGGCGTGGCTGCTCCTCGGGCTGGGTGTGTGCGCCTGGGTGTTGGGCGAGCTCTACTTCACCGTCGTGCTGTGGACGGACGCGTCGCCGCCGATACCGTCACCGGCCGACGCCGGCTACCTCTCGCTGCCCCCGCTCGTCTTCGCCGGCCTGGTGGTCCTCGCCCGGGCGCGGATCCGGGGTCTGCCCAAGACCCTGTGGGCCGACGGTCTCACCGCCGGTCTCACCGCCGGCGCGATCGGCGCGGCCGTTGTCTTTGAGCCCGTCATTCACGCCCTGGGCGGAAGCCAGCTCGCGATTGCCACCAACCTCAGCTATCCGGTGGCCGACCTCCTGCTGATGGGCCTGGTCTGCGGGCTGCTCGCCGCCGGCGGACGTCAGCTCGACCCGCGCTTCGCGATCCTCGCGCTCGGGATCCTGTGCTTCTGGGCCTCGGACACGATCTACCTGATCAAAGCCGCCCAGGGGACCTGGGTGTCGGGTGGACCCTATGACCCGGGTTGGTGGACGATCTCAGTCTGCTTCGCGGCCGCGGCCTGGATGCCGCGCCGGGGCGGCGCCGCGGTCATCCGCGAACGCTCGCTGATCAGCGTGCCGATCGCCTGTGCCGTGGTCAGCCTCGCGATCCTGGTCTTCGGGACCACGACCAACGTCACGCTGCCCGCCGTCGCGCTCGCTGCCGGGGCCCTGCTCTCGGTGCTCGGCCGGCTGGTGCTCACCTTCCGTGCCCACCAGGCGATGCTCGAGCATTCCCGCACTGAGGCCTCGACCGATCCGCTGACTGGGCTGGGGAACCGGCGTGCGCTGGCCGCCACCCTCGCGCATCGCCTCGATCAGGTCCAGCCACCACCAATGATCTTGGCTCTGTTCGATCTCGACGGCTTCAAGAGCTACAACGACAGCTTCGGACACGCCGCCGGCGACGCTCTGCTCCAGCGCTTGGCGACCGGGCTCTCGACTGTAATCAGCGCTCCCGCCGGCGCCTACCGCATGGGTGGCGACGAGTTCTGCGCGCTGCTGCCGGGCGGTGACGAGGGTGATGCCCTGCTCACCGCGGCGGCGGCGGTGCTCGCCGCCCGCGGCGACGGCTTCGCGATCTCATGTTCGATGGGCAGTGTCCGCCTCCCCGAAGAGACCGACGACGTCGGTGAGGCCCTGCGTCTCGCCGACCACCGCATGTACGCCCACAAGAACGGCGTCCGGCGTGCCGGCGCGGCCGAGGAGGTCAAGCGTGCCCTGCTCTCGGCCTTGGCCCAGCGCGACCCGGGCCTGTCTGACCATGTCGGTGACGTCGCCGACCTCGCCGAGCACACCGCGCGGGCGATGGGCTGCTCCCCCGCTCTGATCGAGCGCGTGCGAATCGCCGCGGAGTTGCACGACATCGGGAAGATGGCGATCCCCGAAGCGATTCTCAACAAGACCGGCGCGCTCACCGATCAGGAGTGGGCGCTCATGCACCAGCACACCGTGGCCGGCGAGCGGATCATCGCCTCCTCTCCTGCCCTGGCCGACGTCGCCCCGCTGGTCCGCTCCTCCCACGAGCGCTGGGACGGCGGCGGCTATCCCGACGGCCTCGCCGCCGAGGACATTCCCCCGGGGGCGCGCATCGTCAGCGTCTGTGACTCCTACCACGCGATGACCAGCGACCGCAGCTACCGCCGGGCGATGAGCGAAGAGGTCGCGCTGGCCGAGCTGCGCGCTGGGGCGGGGACCCAGTTCGCGCCTGATGTGGTCAAGGCCTTCCTGCGCGTGCACGCTGACACCGCGCCGACGAGCCTGGCCGAGCACTCCTAGCACGATCAGTGAGGGTGCTTGGTGCGGACCTGAGCACAATGGCTAGCCACTGTTGAGCGATAGAGAGAGGCCCGCCATGAAGACCAAGCCGGTCAACGACCACCTGATTCAGCTCACCCGCCTGAACTTCGTCAACGCCTACCTGGTCAGAGAGGACGATGGCTTCACGCTCGTCGACACGATGGTGGGCCGCAGCGCCGATGGCATCCTCGCCGCTGCCCGCCAGGCCGGGGGGGCGGTGCGCCGGATCGCCCTCACCCATGGCCACGGCGATCACGTCGGGTCGGTGGACGAACTCAGGAGCAAGCTCGGTCCCGAGGTCGAGATCTCGATCGGCGAGATCGACGCCCGCATCCACGCCGGTGAGAAGGTCGTGGAGGGCAAGCTGACCGGCAGCTGGCCCAAGCTCAAGACCACCCCCGACCGCAGATTGCTGGCCGGAGACCGGGTCGGAAGCCTTGAGGTCGTCCCCAGCCCGGGTCATTCGCCGGGTCACATCGCCTTTCTGGACACCCGCGACCGGAGCCTGATCGCCGGCGACGTCTTCACCTCGTTCGGCCAGGTCGCCGTGTCCAACCACTTCTACCTGCGCTTTCCCCTGGCGGCGATGGCGACCTACGACAAGGCCCGTGACCTCCAGTCGGCTCGCGACCTGCGCGCGCTGGATCCAGCTCTGCTCGTGGTTGGCCACGGCGCGGTGGTGGCGTCGCCGGCAGCGGCCATGGACGCGGCAATCGGGCGCGCCGGCGGCTGATGCCGCGCGCTCAGAAGCGCAGGGCAGTGGCGACGGCTTGGCCAGCAGCGTTTGGCCCTAGTGCGCCCCGGTCAGCACCTCGGCTGCCCGCTGCGGCTCACAATCGGCCACCGCCTGCGGGACCCCGGCGAGCTGGCCGCCGGCGCAGTCTCCGGCCTCCACCACCGACCGCCGCTCGCTGCGCAGGGCGAAGCCGCCGATGCCCGCGATCAGCAGTAGTCCACCGCCGATCTCAACCGCGAGGTGGAAGGCATCCCGCGACGCGGTCGCAGCCGCCTGGGCGGCGAAGGTGCGCTCGCCGGCCGGGATGGCGCTGGCGGTGATCACCCCGAAGGTGCGCCGCTTGGCCTCTCGCACGGCGGCCTGGCTAGAGGCCGGCAGCCGCCGACCGAGGCGCTGGTCGAGCAACGCCGTGTAATGCGCCGCCACCACTGCTCCCACGGCGGCGACCGCGATCAGGCCGGCGGTGCGCGCGATCGCGTTATTGACCGCCGAGGCGATCCCCGCCTCACTGTCGCGCGCATCGGCGAGCACGGTGGCGGTCAGGGGCGCGACGGTCAGGGCGAGGCCGAAGGAGAAGACGAGCAGGGCGGGAAGGACGTCCCCGAATAGCGAGACCGACGTCCCGTAGCGCAACATGAGCACAAACCCGCAGGCCACCAGCATCGGTCCGACCGTCATGAAGAAGCGCGGGCCGTAGCGATCGGCGAGTCGTCCCATCCGCGCCGAGAGTAGGAACATCGTCACGGTGGGGACGAGGCCCGTGACGCCGGACTTGAGCGCGCTGTAGCCCGCGACCTGCTGCAGGTAGATGGTCACGAAGAAGCCGAGAATCCCGATGCCTCCGTACATGGCCAGGGTCTGTGCGTTGGCGACCGCGAAGTTGCGCCGGGCGAACAGGTCGAGCGGGAGCATTGGATGCGGGGCGCGCGACTCATAGAAGATGAACCCCGCCAGGAGTGCGAGGCCAAGGGCCAAGGCGCCCACAATTGCCGGGTCAGTCCAGCCGAGGACCGGCTGCTCGATGAGACCGAACGAGATTCCGGCCAGCCCAGTCGCGGCCAGCCCAGCGCCCGCCCAGTCGATCCCGACGCCATCGTCGCCGCCCCCGACGCGACCGGGAACCGCGATCCGGCCCAGGGCCAGCGCCCCCAGGACCAGCGGCACATTGATGAGGAAGATCCATCGCCACGAAGCGGAGTCAACGATCTGTCCGCCGATCAGGGGGCCGGCGAGGATCCCGATCCCGCCCCACGCCGTCCAGCGACCGATCGCTCCCCCTCGCTCATCGGGTCCGAAGACGGCGACGATGATGGCCAGCGCGGACGGGGTGAGCAGCGCGCCCGAGACGCCCTGGAGCGCCCGAGCGGCGATCAGCACTCCGACCGTCGGGGCCGCCGCGCACAGGGCAGATCCTATCCCGAAGCCGGCCACGCCGGCCGTGAACACACGGCGCTCGCCGAGCCGGTCGGTGAGCGACCCGGCGAGCAGGATCAGCGCACTCAGGGTCAGCAAGTAGGCATTGGAGATCCACTGCTGGGCGGCGAAGCCCCCACCCAGATCACGGCCGATGGCCGGTAACGCGACGTTGACCGCGGTCGAGTCGACAGCGGCGATGGTCGAGGCGAGGATCGCGCTGACCAGCGCGAGGTTCTTGGTCCGGTCGCTGGCCGCGGCGGCCATGTCAACCGGCGCCGCTCGCGGCTGCGGGGCTCACGAGAGCATCGGCGATGGGGGGACACGGTTGGCGTGGCAGCTGCGTGACCTCGATCGCGTCCAGATGTGTGCAGGCGGAGTCCTGGCCCCTCATACGGCCAGCATCGCAAAGACGTCAAGCGGGCTACTGGAGTACGTCGGCCGTGGCGAGGCGCAGGAGCGTCGCTTCGCTCACTCCGCGACCGGCGATCACGCAGGTGTGGCCCGAGCGCAGCCAGGTCACCAGCGTCGCCGAACCCTCGTGCCGGAAGCGGTAGGGGACGCCGCCGACGGTCACCGTGCGTCCCGGACCCACGGGCACCGCGGGCCCGCCGACGATCGCGTAGCCGACCCGGCGTCCATGCCGGCTGCCGTAGAACACAGTCTGTATCTCGCGGCCGCCGATTCGATCAAGTCGGGCCCCGACGGCTCGCCAGCCGACGGTCTGCTGCCAGTAGGGGAAGGGGATCCCGGCCGCGGTGGCGTCAAGCGTGGCGGCGTCGCGCTCGGTCGGGGCTGGGTACACAGCGGCCGCCAGCGTGAGGCGGACCGTCTGCTGGAGGCTGGGACCGGTCGTGCCCGCGCCCGTCGTGAGCACGATCGCCAGGGCGGCGACGACCGCCACCGTGGCCGGCAGCGCGTACCCCAGCCCGAACTGAAGCCGGCGGCGGGGCTTGCGGTCCGCGCGCCGAACTTGCCTATTGAGTACGGCGTGCAGCGACGCGGGTGCCTCGACGTCGATTGAGCGCAGCATCGTCATCGCGCGCTGCTGCTCGCCCAGGGCGGCGGCCAGCTCCGGCGAGCCCTCGAGGCGTCGTCGAACCTCCGCCTCGTGCGCGGCATCGAGCGAGCTGTCGGCCACTCGGGCGAGCTCGGCCTCAGCGAACTGCGGTTCGTCACTCATGTTCTTGTCCATCACGCAAGACTCCGATCTGGTCCTGATCCTTCCCGAACCGCGGGTGATTCGTCGCTGAGAGTCCGCGCCACCCGTTGGCGCGCCCGATAGATGCGGGTGGTGATCGTCGCCTCGCTGGTCCCGAGCGCGTCGGCAGCCTCGCCGTAGCTGAGGCCGAGGATGTCCACGGCGGCGAGCGCGAGCCGGAAGTCCTCGGGCAGCTGGGCGACGGTGGCGAAGATCTCGCGCACCTCGGCCGCCCGGTCCGGCTGCACCGAGGTGCGTGTTTCCACCGCCGAGACGTCCTCGAGAATTGGACTGGTCTGGGGCCGGCGCGACTGGTGGCGCAGGCGCGAGTAGAAGGTGTTGCGCAGGGCGCTCATCAGGTAGGCACGATCGCCGCCGGCCTGCACCGTCCGAGGCCGGGCGAGAATCCGCGTCAGGGTGTCCTGGACGAGATCCTCGGCGTCCTCTCGCGATCCGCACAGGGCCCACGCGGCGCGGTAGAGCGCATCGAGGTGCTG
>JBOGYN010000401.1:0-7375 GCA_050696855.1 Solirubrobacteraceae bacterium
GGCGCCGAGCACGATCGGGCCAATGCGACCGGCCCCGGCCGTCTCGAGCACAACGGCTCCCGCGCCATCGGCGAACACCGCGGCGGTGGCCCGGTCCTCGGGGTCGGTGATCCGGGTCATCAGGTCCGCGCCGACCACCAGCACGATCCCCGCCCGGCCGGCTTCGATCTGACCCGTGCCCACGGCCAGCGCCGAAAGGAAGCCGGTGCAGGCCGATCCGACGTCAAAGGCGCCGGCCCGGGTGGCGCCGATCGCGTGGGCGACCAGCGGCGCGGCCCCGGGCATCACCTCGTCGGCGGTGGTGGTGGCGACGATGACCAGATCGACGTCGAGCGGATCGACGCCGGCCGAGTTCAGCGCCCGCAGCCCAGCCCGGGCGGCGTGGCTATCCAACCGCTCATCGGGCGCGGCGGCGCGGCGGTTGAGGATCCCCGTGCGCCGCTCGATCCAGTTGTCCGCCACGCCGATGCGAGCCGCGATCTCGTGGTTGGGGACAACTCGCTCGGGCAGGCTGATGCCCACCGCAGCGGCCACCGCACCGGGGCGGGCGGGCGACGGGGGCGCCAGGGGTGCCAGGGGTGCCAGGGGTGCCAGGGGTGCCTGATTTTCGGGCAGAAGAGTGGAGCTCACGCTGGCTACGCTGGCTGTCCGCGGCCCGATCCGCCACCCCGCGGGCCTGAAGTCCAGACAACCGGGGGGTGGCGAGCTTGTGAACCCGGCGAGGCTTACGACGGGCCGGGGGCGAGCTCGTCGATCAGCGCGGCCAGCCGGATCAGGAGATCGGGGGCAAGCTCACGCTCGACGGCGGGGAGGCCTTCGAAGAACGCGCGCTGGCGTTCGCGCATCCAGTCCTCCTGCGCGCGCACGGCCTCGCGACCGAGCTCGGTCAGCGTCACCGTCACTCCCCGCCGGTCGTCCTGGGAGCGGGTGCGTCGGACGATCGTGCGGCGATCGAGCGCATCGAGGATCCGGGTGGCGGTCGAGGGGGCGATGCCGGCCTCGTCGGCGAGATCGCGCACGCGCGCGGCGCGGCCGCCGGCCAGCGTTTGCAGCAGTGAAAACTGAGACAGGGTGAGCGCCCGCTCGCTTCCGGCCGGGGCGCCGCGGGCACGGCGAATCGCCTGAGCCAGAGCATCGAACGCGTCCAGGAATTCTGTCTCCTGGCCCACCGCCGGCTGATGGTTGACGGCAGTCACGCGCGATCGAGAATAGCAACGGCTGGCATGCTAATCTTTGGCATGCCAATCAATTCTCAAGGTGGGTGGTGCCGCAATGTTCCGCAACCTCCTTGTCTGCATCGACGGCTCGGCCCACGCTAACCGAGCCCTGAGCGAAGCGATCGATCTCGCGACCGCCGGCCACGGGCGGCTGACGCTGCTGACGGCCATCTCCCGGCCCCCTTATTGGGCGACCTCTCCGGTCACGATTCCGGCGATCGAGCCGCTGGCCGCCGACCTGGCCCGCACGGCCGAGGCGAGCCTCGCCGCGGCCATCAATCGAGTTCCCGAGTCGATTCCGGTGACCACCGTCCTCAGCCAGAAGCCGATCCGCGAAGCGCTCATGGAGCGGCTGCGCGACGGACACTATGACCTGCTCGTGATGGGCTCCCGCGGCCGCGGCGCCCTGACCTCCTCATTTCTCGGGAGCGTCAGCCACTACGCACTCAACCACAGTGGCGTGCCGGTGCTGATCGTCCACACCGACGACGAATTTGCCGCGCCGGCCGCCGAGGTCGCGGCGAGCGCCGTCGCCTGACGCGACGAGGTCACGCCACGAGGCGCTGAAACAGCGCGTCGAGCGTCTGCTCCGGGTCCTCGCACAGGCCGGTGTGCACCTCCGAAGGCTGGACGCTCGTGCTCGACGGTGCGGCCAGCCAGCCGAACCGCTCGGACTGATCGAGTGCCGCCACCCCGCCGGCGCCGGGGTCGCCGCGCGCGACCCGGATCAGCCCCTCGAGGTGATCGGTCAGCTCGGCGGTCGCCACCCCGGGGGCGAGCGCGCGCAGACGGTCCTGATCGAGCGCGACCCGGACGTCTAGAAACCGGCGCTGGCGACAGAACAGGACGACGCCGACGTTAAAACGCTCGCCTCGCTCGACGCTCGGCACGACCCGCAGGATCGTGTAACTGAACAGGTCAGCGGCGGCCACGGGCCCCCTCGGCCTCGATCACGAACGCGCCGGCGGCCAAACGGCGGCGCAGGTACTCGGCGTACACCTCGGGCCCGTCGCCCGTGAACCACTCGCGTGGCACCAGGGCGATCGCGGCCTCGATCGCGGCCTCGATCGCGCCGTCCGGGAGCCGGCCGCGCAGCCGGCGGTCGGCCTCGGCGATCGAGCCGGCGTGGGCCAGCAGCACGTGCTCGGCGATCTGCGGGAAAGGACGCTCGGCGTGGCCGGCCGGGTCGAGGCCACCGTGCTGGAGGTAGAGCGCGGCGCCGTGGTCGATCAGCCACAGTCGTCCGTGCCAGAGCAGCAGGTTGGGATTGCGGGGGGTGCGGTCGACGTTGGTGGTCAGCGCGTCGAGCCAGACGACCTCGGCCGCCAGCGCCGGGTCGGGCTGCCACGCCCCGGCGGGGGTGTAGGCCAGCGCGCCCGGGAGAAAATCGACGCCCAGGTTGAGCCCTTCGCTGGCGGTGATCAGCTCCTGGATTTCGGGGTCGGGCTCGGCGGCGCCGAGTCGGGCATCGATCGACGCCCGGACCAGCTCGGGCACCGGCAGTGATAGGCGGCGGGCGAGCTCGCCGACGATCACTTCGGCCACCAGCGCCCGCGGGCCCTGCCCGGCCCCCCGGAACTTGAGCACGTAGAGCCCGTCGTCATCGGCCTCGACCAGTCCCGGGAGCGACCCACCCTCCCGCAGGGGGGTGACGTAGCGGGTCGCCTGGACCTCGCGCAGGGCGTCAACGGTTACCGGCATGCCGGCCTTTCTACCATCTACAGGGTGCTCCTCTCCGTCCTCGACCAGTCCCCCATCGCCGAAGGCTCCACCGGCGCGCAGGCGCTGCACAACACGCTGGACCTCGCGCAGCTGACCGATGCGCTCGGCTATCACCGCTACTGGGTGGCCGAACACCACGGCGGCCCGATGCTGGCCGGCCCGAGCCCAGAGGTCCTGATCGGGCCGCTCGCCGCCGCCACCGAGGGCATACGAGTCGGCAGCGGCGGCGTGATGCTCCCCCACTACAGCCCCCTCAAGGTCGCTGAGTCGTTCACGATCCTCGCCGCGCTGTACCCGGGACGGATCGACCTCGGCCTGGGCCGGGCGGCGGGCACCGACCAGCTGACCATGTTCGCGCTCCAGCGCGACCGTCGCCAGGCCGCGCCCGACGATTTTCCGCAGCAGCTCGCGGAGCTGCTGGCCTACTTCGAGGATGACCTGCCCGAGGACCACCCCTTCCGCCACCTTGCCAAGACGCTGCCCGGGCGCCCGGAACTGCCGGTCCCCTGGCTGCTTGGCTCCTCGCAGCAGAGCGCGATCTGGGCCGCCGAGCTCGGCCTGCGCTACGCCTTCGCGGACTTCATCAACCCGGGCGGCGGCGAGCTCGCCCGCCTGTACCGTGAGCGCTTCGCCCCCGCGCGTGACCTCAAGAGCCCCCGGACCGCGGTCGCCGCCTGGGTGCTGTGCGCGCCCAGCGACGAGGAGGCGCTGGAACTCGCGGCCTCGAGCCGGATGACCTTCACGCTCCTGCGCCGGGGTCAGCTGATTGCCGTCCCGCCGCCCGAGAAGGCGCTCGCCTTCCTGGCCCGCGAGGGCCATCCCCCCGGCGGCGCACCGCGGGGCCGGCGCGCGATCGTCGGCTCACCCGAAAAGGTCAGGTCCGAGCTGGAGGCGTTGGCCTCCGACTACGGCGCCGACGAGGTGATCGTGGTCACGATCACCTATGACCACGGCGCGCGCCGGCGCTCCTACGAGCTGCTGGCCGACACGATGGGCCTCGAGCCGCGCGCGCTGACGGCGGCCGCGGCGGCCTAGGCTCCGGGCGAAGCGTCGTCGGCGTCCGCGGGCGAGAGGCCCAGGCGCGCGCGGATCGCCGCGATCACGGCCGGGGGCACGGCCGCCTCGGCGAGCGCCGCGACCAGCCGGCGCTCCTCGTCGCGCAACTCGACCGCCGCCTCGAACTCCTCCGAGGCGACCGCGCGCTGCTTGCCCTCGCGAACCTGGGCGAGCGTGCGCGCGAGGCCCTCTTCGGACGGGGCCGCCTCCGCGCGAGCGCGCTCGGTCGCCGGGGCGAGCGTGTCGAGGTCGAGTCCCAGGGAGCGCAGCACAGCAGCAGCCCGGGTGTCCGGCGCGGAGGCGAGGGCGAGGAGGAGATCACCGCTGTCGGGCGCGCGCCCGAGCTCCCGCTCGATCTCGCTCCCGAGCCGGCCGAGGACCGGGCCGAGACCCCCCAGCCAGGACCGCTCAATCGCCCCCCAGCGTCCGCCGGGGCCACCTCGGAGCTCGATCCGGACCGGCGGCCCGGCATCGGACAGCATCCGGATCACCTCGTTACGGACCTTCTCCGCGTCGGCGTCGAAGTCGAGCAGGATGCGCGCCGCCACGCCCTCGTTCTCACGCACCAGCCCGAGCAGGATGTGCTCGGTGTCGATGTAATTGTGACCCAGGCTCAGCGCCTCGCGCAACGCGAGCTCGAGCACCTTCTTCGCGCGCGGCGTGAACGGAATCTGACCTGAGGTGATCTCCTCACCGGCACCGACGATCCGCTTGATCTGGACGCGCACCCGCTCGACGGTGATGTCCAGTGACGCGAGCACCCGGGCGGCGAGACCCACTTCCTCGCGCAACAGTCCGAGCAGGACGTGCTCGGTGCCGATGTAGTTGTGCTTGAGGGTCCGCGCCTCTAACTGGGCCAGAACGACGACCTGCCGGGCGCGATCGGTGAATTTCTCAAACAGGGCTCAAGGATCTCAGCCATGGGCGCCTCTGGCAAGCCATTAGGTCCCGACGATCCCGGATAGGATCGCTGCGTGACGCGCTGGGTGTACGACTTCGCCGACGGGTCCAAGGACATGCGCGACCTCCTGGGTGGCAAGGGTGCAGGTGTAGCCGAGATGACCCGGGTCCTCGGAGCGCAGCGGGTCCCGGCCGGGTTCACGATCACCACCGAGGCGTGCGTGCAGTACATGCACGACGATCAGCACGAACCCGACGGGATGGCCGAGCAGGTGGCCGAGGCGCTCGAGCGCCTCGAAGAGCACTCCGGCAAGCAGCTGGGCGCCACCGATGATCCGCTGCTGGTCTCGGTTCGCTCCGGGGCCCGCGAGTCGATGCCGGGCATGCTGGACACCGTGCTCAACCTCGGCCTCTCAGACGAATCGGTCCAGGGGCTGGCCAAGGCCACCGACAACGAGCGCTTTGCCTGGGACTCCTACCGGCGCTTCGTGCAGATGTTCGGGAACGTCTCCCGCGGCATCGCGGGCGAGCGCTTTGAGGACGCGATCAAGGCGGCCAAGGAGCAGCGCGAAGTACGCCAGGACACCGAGCTCGACGTCGAGGCGCTCAAGGAGCTGACCGAGACCTTCAAGGAGATCTACCGCGAGGAGACCGGGGACGAGTTCCCCCAAGACCCCCAGGAGCAGCTGCGGCTCGCGATCCGGGCCGTGTTTGATTCCTGGTTGGGCGAGCGGGCGATCGCCTACCGCCGGATGAACCGGATCCCCGACGACTGGGGCACCGCGGTCAACGTCCAGCAGATGGTGTTCGGCAACCAGGGCGATAGCTCGGGCTCCGGGGTGGCCTTCTCCCGCGACGAGGTCACCGGCGCGCCCGAGCCGAGCGGCGACTTTCTTCCCAACGCGCAGGGCGAAGACGTCGTCTCGGGAGCCCGCACCCCGCGTGACATCTCCGAGATCAAGGACTGGCTGCCCGAGGTGCACGCTGAGCTGCTCGAGATCCTGACCACGCTCGAGCGCCACTACGAGAACATGCAGGACACCGAGTTCACCGTGCAGGAGGGGCAGCTGTACATGCTCCAGACCCGCAACGCCAAGCGTCCCGCCCAGGCCGCGGTGCGTTTCGCGGTGGACGCGGTGGCCGAGGGTCTGCTCTCCCGCGAGCAGGCGCTGCTCACGATCGACCCGGGCTCGCTCGACGCCCTGCTGCACCCCACCTTCGATCCCAGCGCCCACTTCGAGGTCCTCGCCAAGGGCGTCGCCGCCTCGCCCGGGGCGGCCAAGGGCACGGTCGTGTTCACCGCCGCCGATGCGGTCGCCGCCGCCGAGGAGGGCCGCGACGTGATCCTGGTGCGACCGTTCACCGACGCCGAGGACGTGGCCGGCTTTCACGCCGCCAAGGGCATCCTGACCAGCGAGGGCGGCAAGGCCTCGCATGCGGCCTTGGTGGCTCGCGGGATGGGACGCCCCGCCGTGGTCGGGGCCGACGCGATCGGGATCGATCTCGCCACCAAGACGATCACCGTCAACGGGACACAGCTCGGCGAGGGTGACCGGATCGCGATCGACGGCACCCAGGGCTGTGTGACGATCGACGACGTGCCCCTGGTGCAGGCGCGCGTGGACGAGAACTTCGAGCAGGTGCTGACCTGGGCCGACAAGATTCGGGCGCTGGGCGTGCGCGCCAACGCCGACACGCCCGAGGACGCCCGCCGCGCGCGCGAACTCGGCGCGGAGGGCATCGGGCTGTGCCGAACCGAGCACATGTTCATCGCCGAGGACCGCCAGCCCAAGATGCGGGCCATGATCATGGCGACCACGCGCGAGGCGCGCCAGGCGGCGCTGGGCGAGCTGCTGCCGCTCCAGCAGGAGGACTTCGAGGGGCTGTTCGAGGCGATGGCCGGGCTGCCCGTCACCGTGCGTCTGCTCGACCCGCCGCTGCACGAGTTCCTGCCCAACCTCCCCGACCTCTCCGCCCAGGTCGAGCGGGCCCGAATCGAGGTCGCGGACGACCTCGACGAGCTCGAAGTCCTGCTCGAGCGCGTGCAGGAGATCTCCGAGGAGAACCCCATGCTCGGGACCCGGGGCTGCCGGCTGGGGATCCTCTATCCCGAGATCTACGAGATGCAGGTCCACGCGATCCTGCGCGCCGCCAAGGCGGCCCCCAAGCCACCCCACCCGGAGATCATGATCCCGCTGGTCGACTATGAGCACGAGATCGAGCTGATGCGCGAGCTGGTGGTGCGAGTCGGTGAGCAGGAAGGTCTCGAGGTCCAGAAGGACTACACGGTGGGAACGATGATCGAGCTCCCCCGAGCCTGCTTCGTGGCCGACCGGATCGCCCGCTTTGCCGACTTCTTCTCCTTCGGCACCAACGACCTGACCCAGACCGCGCTCGGGTTCTCGCGCGACGACGTCGAGTCCAAATTCGTGCCCACTTACCTGGAGCGCAAGATCATCGATCGCAGCCCGTTTGAGACG
>JBOGYN010000402.1:0-12696 GCA_050696855.1 Solirubrobacteraceae bacterium
ACGAACGGGAGCTCGACGACGACCGCGCGGATCTCGTTGGAGCCGACTGCGACGTATGACCCCGGGGGCGCTTCACGCCGGACCAGCGCCAGCGCGACGGAACCAAAGGCCGGCGAGTGGGCCACGCTGCCCAATCGTCCGACGGTCCGCCCCCCGAAGGTGATCTCGGCTCCCGGGGCCGCCGGCTCGGAGAGACGCACGCCGCGCAGCTGGCGGTTGGGCTTGCCCCGGTAGTAGAGCCGGGCCACGGTTTCCTGTCCGACGTAACAGCCCTTGGTGAAGGACACCGCGCGGTGATTGAGGTCGGCCTCCTGGGGGATCACGGTGTCATCGAGGTCGATCCCGTAGCGCGGCCGACCGTGCTCGACCCGCACGCAGTCGGCCACCGTTTCGGAGACCGGGATCGCGCCCGCCCGCTCGAGGGCGACCAGCAGCGCTGGGGTGTCCTGCGACGCGCACAGCAGATCGACTCCCAGGTCGGTGCGGATCGCGCGGACGGCGATCGCATCCACCTCGGTCACGATGTGCGAGTGCTCGTGCTCGGCCAGGCTCGCGAGCTTGGCAGTCGCGTCCGCCTGGGGGCCAAGGAGCGAGAGCAGCCCGGACTCCACCGTTCGCTTGTGAAGTTCGACGTCGTAGCCGACCTTGAAGCGGCGGATCATGTTGAACAGCTCCTGAAGCGCCACCCGTTCGGTGTCGAGCAGCAGCTCCTCGCCGGTGTCGAGGATCCGCAGGTCTCCGAGCATCTTGCCCTTCGGGGTGAGAAACGTTGCGTAGCAGCCCGTTCCCGGGGCCAGCGCCTCGACGTCGTTGGAGACCTGACCCTGGAGGAAGCGCTTGGCGTCCGAGCCCGCCAGGGCGAGCTTGCCGCGTTCGGAGCGATCCAGCACGCCACAGGCGACGACGATCGCTTCGTACTCGTCGGCTGAGATCTCGACCGAGGCCACGACGCACAGGATAGGACCTCGACGCGATCGGCGAGCCAGATCTGAGGTTGCCGAATTCATGATTTAGGCGTACCATAATTTTGGATGACCGAAACTCAGGAAAAGGGCAGCCTGCGCTCCTCCGCGGTTGAGGACTACAGCAAGGCGATCTACACGCTCGAGCGCCGCGGCGATGGCCGGGTCAGTACCAATGCCCTCGCTGACCGCCTCGGGGTCACGCCGGCGTCGGCTTCGGGCATGGTCAAACGCCTCGGGGAGCTCGGACTGGTCACCCACCAGCCCTACCACGGGGTCACCCTGACCGAGGCCGGTCAGCGGGTCGCGCTCGAGGTGATCCGCCATCACCGGCTGCTCGAGCTGTACCTGGTCGAGAGCCTGGGGGTGCCGTGGGATCGCGTCCACGACGAGGCCGAGGTGCTCGAGCACGTGCTGTCCGACGAGCTCGAGGAGCTGATCGCGGCCAAGCTCGGGGATCCGACCCGCGATCCCCACGGTGACCCGATCCCGACCCGCGACCTGACCATCGAGGAGACGGTCACCGAGAGCCTCCAGAGCCTTCCGGCGGGCGCGCGCGGAATCTTCACCCGCGTCTCGGACTTCGATCCAGCGATGCTCCGCTACCTCGCCGACCGCGGGATCGCTCCCGGCGCCGCACTCGAGGTGGTCGAGCGCCAGCCCTTCGGCGGCCCGCTTTTCGTTCGCATCGGGGTCGGCGTGCATCCCCTGGGTGGCGAGCTCGCGCGGGCCATGCGCGTAGAGGTCAGCCGGTGAGCGCGGGCTGGAGGGTCGGATGAGCCGCGTCGCCGAACCGGCCTGGGAGGCCGCCACCGCCGAGGGGCCGGCGCCCACCATCGGCGCGGTGGATGGGACGCCGCTCGAGCGGCTGCTCGCCCGCGGGCGGCTGCGCGCCACGTTGACCATGCTGGGCCCGGCCTTCGTGGCCGCGGTGGCCTATGTGGATCCTGGCAACTTCGCCACCAACATCCAGGCCGGTGCCAAGTTCGGCTACAGCCTGCTCTGGGTGGTGCTGCTGGCCAACCTGATGGCGATGCTGATCCAGTACCTGTCGGCCAAGCTCGGCGTCGCCTCCGGGCGCAGCCTGCCCGAGCTCTGTCAGGAGCGCTTTCCGCGCTGGACGAGCTGGGCGCTGTGGATACAGGCCGAGGCGATGGCGATGGCCACCGACGTGGCTGAGTTTCTCGGGGCGGCGATCGGTCTGAACTTGATCTTCGGCGTGCCGCTGCTGGTGGCCGGGTTCATCACCGGGGGGATCGCGTTCGCGATCCTCGAGCTTCAGCGGCGCGGCTATCGGCGCTTCGAGCTGGCCATCGCCGCCCTGCTGGGGATCGTCTTCGCCGGCTTCATCTACCAGACGCTCAAGATCGGACCTTCGGCGAGCGCCAGCCTGCGCGGGCTGATCCCGAGCCTGGGCGACTCGAGCCAGCTCTACATCGCGGTCGGGATCGTCGGCGCCACCGTGATGCCACACGTGATCTATCTGCACTCGGCCCTGACCAAGGGACGGATGCCCGCCCACAACGACGCCGAGCGCCGCCGGGTACTGCGCTTCGAGCGTCTCGACGTGCTGATCGCGCTCACCCTCGCCGGACTGATCAACCTGGCTATGCTGGCCGCCGCGGCCAAGCTCTTTCACGTTGCCGGCCTCTCCGGCCTGAGCACGATCTCGGGTGCGCACCACGAGCTCGGACGCCTGGTCGGCGGAGGGGCGGCGCTGGCCTTCGCGGTCGCTCTGCTCGCCTCGGGGGCGTCCTCCTCGAGCGTCGGCACCTACGCCGGCCAGGTCGTGATGGCGGGCTTCATCGGCGTCAGCATCCCGGTCTTTCTGCGCCGGGCGGTGACGATGGTGCCCGCGCTCGTGATCCTGGGCCTGGGCGTGAGCCCGACCAGCGCGCTCGTCCTCAGCCAGGTCGTGCTCTCGTTCGGGATCCCGTTCGCGGTCATCCCGTTGGTGGTGCTCACCGGACGCCGCGAGGTGATGGGCGCGCAGGTCAACGGACCGGTGATCAGCGCGGTCGCCTACGCGATCGCCGGCCTGGTCACGGCCATGAACGTATTCCTGATCGTCCAGGCGCTGATCGGCTAAGGGCTCACGCCAGAGCAGCCGGGTACGCTTGCTGGCCATGGCCTCGCTGGCGCAGCAGTTCAATGACACGGTCGCCTCACTGTCGGACGACTGGACCGACCTCGAGCTCGATCTGCGGATCTTCGATGAGCGCCGCTACGTGGACGCTGCGGTGATGCTGGTCACCGCCAATCCGCAGCCCTACTCCAAGCACGACTGGCACTGGCGCCTACTCGTCGCCCACCGTTTCGGCCATGGCACCCCAGTCCCCTCGGTCCACCTGGGCCTGAAGCTGCTCGACGACGCCGGCATCGACGGGGAACTCGTCGTGCGGGAGGTGCGCACCGGACGCGTCGAGGTCACGCAGATGTGGGGGCGCACCGAGTCGGTCCGCCAAGAGTTCAAGCGTCGCCGGGCGCAGTAGCGGTGGCCCGGGCCGTCGCGTTCGTGCCCGACCTCCTGTTCGGGTCCAACGTCATCGGCGCGCTCCAAGCGGGCGGCCACGACCCGCGGCTGGTCACCGACGCCGGTGAACTGGAGGCCGCGTTGGTCGGCGCCGACGTGCTGATCGTTGACCTAACCGCGGATGCGCAGGCTCGGATCGAGCTCGCGCGCCCGGCGCTGCAAGCGCGGTCGCCGAAAGCGCTGGCCTTCTTCTCGCATGTCGAGGCCGACGTTCGCGAGGCCGCACAGCGGGCCGGATTTGACATCGTGGTGCCGCGCTCGCGGATGGCGCGCGCCGCCGCCGCGCTGGTTACCGAACTGTCGGGCTAGCGCGCCGACGCCGCAAAGCGCCCCGAGAACATCGCCTTCACGCTCGGCGCCCGGGGGACGATCCCGAAGCGCTTCTCCCACCGCGCCCAGGCGTGCAGCCGAGTCTCGTCGAGGGCGCCGACGCGGCCCCCCGGGCCCCGGAAAGCGGGGAGCAGCGCCTGGAGCTCGGCGCTGAGCAGGTGGGGATCGAGGCCCGGGACCAGCGAGCGCAGGGCCTGCTCGCCGGAATCGGGGTCAGCCAGAACCTGGCGGTAGCCGGTGGTCAGGGCGCTGACGACCGAGCGGGCCAGATCTGGGTGGGCGCGGAGGCTGGCTCGGGTGGCGGCCAGGACGAGCTCGGGGTAAGCGGGGGCGCCGTACTGGTCGACGCGGAAGACGTGAAAGCCCGGGCGCCGCCGGCGGATCGTCACCCCCTCGTCGTTCCAGAACGCGGTCGCGGCGGCGACGCGGCCGGCGAGCAGATCGGCGACGGCGTTGAAGCCGATCGTGATCGGGTTCAGCCGCGCTGGATCACCGCCCGCACCGGCCACGATCGAATGCAGGACCGCTCGGTCACTGGGCAGGCCACTGACCCCAACCGTCCGGCCGGCGAGCTGACGCGGATTGGCGATCCCGGGCGCTGCGATCATCGCGGCCAGCGGCCGTTGGACGATGGCCATGATCCCGACGATGTCCTGGCCATGGGACCGGGCCAGGGCAAGATCGTGGATGTCGAGCACGGCGAAGTCGGCTCGGCCGGTCTCGAGCAGGCGGATCGAGTCCGTGGAGGCCGAAGGCGCGACCACGCGCAGCCGCGCGCCGGCGTGGACGTCGTCGCCCCGGGCGAGCGCCTCGTAGATGCCCGCGTGGACGGGATTGGGCGTGAAATCGAGGACCAGGGTGGCCCCGGGAAGGCTGGGTGGGGCCGAAGCCGAGCCTCCGCATCCGACCAGACAGACGGCGACGAGCCCGGCGAGGCACAAGGCGGCGAGAGGCAAACGGCGCATCCGGCGGGCCAGCATAGGCCTCGAGCCTGCGCGATCCCGGCTCGCGGGACCCCGGCCCGGAGACCGCGGGCGGCCCCTCGTAGACTTGCCGGAGATGCGCCGCCGCGTCACGTTCAGCCGAAACTACGCACTTTCGCTTTCGCGCACCTGCCGCTGCTACTGCAAGTACTGCGCGTTCGCGACCCATCAACCGCATCTGCATGCGCCCGATGCGGTCCACGAGATGCTCGATCGGGCCGCCGGGCGCCACCGCGCCAAGGAACTGCTGATCCTGACCGGCGAGGCGCCCGATCACAACGCTGGGGTAGCGCAGCGCCTGGCCGATCTCGGCTTTGAGGACTTCACCGCCTACGTGATCTGGGTGTGCGAACAGGCGCTCGAGCGCGGTCTGCTGCCTCACACCAACCTGGGCGTGGTCGAGCGCGGCCAGCTCGCCGCGCTGCGCGAGGTCACCGCCTCGCAGGGCCTGATGCTCGAATCGGTCTCCGAGCGGCTGATGGAGACCGTCCACGCCGGCTCACCGACCAAGCACCCGGCGCGGCGGCTGGAGACGATCGCCGCCGCCGGTGAGCTGCGGATCCCGTTCACGAGCGGGATCCTGGTCGGCATCGGCGAGACCGAGGAGGAGCGAATGGCCTCGCTCGCCGCCCTGGCTGAGGTGCACGGGCGCTTTGGTCATCTCCAGGAGGTCATCCTCCAGAATTTCGTGCCCCACCAGAGCTATTACGGCCGCGAGCCGGCCGAGATCGCGGGGGCGGCGGCGGAAGAGTATTGGCGCACGGGAGTGGGCCAGGGGCCGGAGCGGGCGGCTCCGGAGTGGGCGTGCCCGGTCAGCGTGCGGGACATGAAGCGCCTGATCGGCGAGACCCGCCGGCTGATGCCTGAGATCGGCATCCAGGTCCCGCCCAATCTGGCCGACTGGTGGCCGGAGCTGGTCCGGGCCGGCGCGACCGACCTGGGGGGCCTGAGCGCCAACGGCGACCATATTTCCCCCGAGCATCCGTTCCCGTCTCCCAATCAGGTCCGCCAGCGCCTGGCCGAGGATGGCTTCGCGGTCTCCGAGCGGCTGTGCGTCTACCCGGAGTACATCGAGGCCGAGTGGATCTCCGCTCCCGTCCTGGACGTGATCAAGGCCCGCTACTGGTCATTCATCCCCCGGCGCGGGAGTGGACGGCGGCGCGAGCTCCAGGTGGAGGGCGACGTGGCGCCTCGCGCGGTGGAGCGTGCCCATGAGGGGCGTGCGCTGAGCGCCGAAGAGCTGACCGCGCTGTTCGCCGAGCAACGGCCCGAGGTCATCGAGGACATGCGGGTGGCCGCGGACGAGCTGCGCCGCCGGCTGGCCGGTGACACCGTCACCTTCGTCGTGAACCGCAACATCAACGTCTCCAACGTGTGCGTGGTCGGCTGTGCCTTTTGTGGCTTTGGCCAGTCGCGGCGCTCGCCCGATGCCTACGAGCATTCCGAGGCCGAGTTCGGCCAGCGCGTGGAGGAGGCGATCGCGGCGGGGGCGACCGAGCTCTGCATCCAGTCGGGAATCCACCCCGACTGGGGGCTGGAGGACTACCTCGGGTGGCTGCGCTTCGCCAAGGGTCTGGCTCCTGAGCTGCATCTCCATGCCTACTCGCCGATGGAGGTCTCGCACATGTGCGAGGTCAGCGGGCTCACCCCCCGGGAGGTGTTCTCGCGCCTGCGTGAGGCCGGCCTGGGCTCCACCCCGGGCACGGCAGCCGAGGTCCTGCACGACGGCGTCCGCGAGCGCATATCTCCCAACAAGCTCCCGGTGGCCCGCTGGGTGGAGATCATCGAGGCGTCACACGCCGAGGGGATCCGTTCCACGGCGACGGTCATGTTCGGCCATATCGAGGAGCCGTGGGAGCTGGCTGAGCACATGCGCGTGGTGCGCGAGCTGCAGGAGCGCACCGGCGGCTTCACCGAGTTCGTGCCGCTGTCCTTCATCCCCTTCCACACGCTCCTGGGCCGCACCCATGGCGTGCAGGAGATTTCCCGCGAGGAGAACCTCAAACACACGGCCGCTTTCCGCCTGGCGCTGGGCGACACGGTCATCAATCTCCAGGCCAGCTGGGTCAAGATGGGCCTGGACACGGCCACCGAGGCGCTGCGCTGGGGCGTCAACGACCTCGGCGGCACCCTGATGGAGGAGTCGATCTCGCGGATGGCCGGGAGCTACCACGGGGTTCGCCTCGAGCCCGCGGAGCTGATCGCCGCCGCGCACCGGGCCGGCCGGCCCGCGGCTGAGCGCACCACCGGCTACGAGGTGCGGCGTCGCTTCGAGGTGCCGGTGTCGGTGTGATCCCTGTGAGAGTGTGTGCGTGAGCGTCGAGCGCCCGCCCTCACTGTTCGCTGGGGTCGAGCCGCTCGAGGTGTTCGTCGAGCTGCTCGCCGAGCTCGATACCGACACCAGTTCGACGGAGTTCTATGACCGGATCTGCGAGGCGATCTGCCGGCTGACCACGATGCGGCGGGCGGCGATCTTCATGGCCGACGCCGGGCGGCGCCGGGTTCGTGCCGTCGGCTCATACGGAACCTCCTTCGAGCAGCTGGCCACGCTCGAGCCGACGCCGACGCTCGTCTCGACCCCGATCGCCCAGCGGGCCCTGCTCCAGGACGAGGTGGTGGTCGTGTCGGAGGGAATCGAGGACCAGGTTCCGCCCGAGTACGCGCGGCTGCTCGGGATCACGACGCTGGTCTGCACCCCCCTGAGCGCCGCCGGCCGCGCCTACGGAGTCATCTGCGCTGACCGGGGCGGCGGCCGCTTCGAGCTCTCAGACGGCGAGCGCCACCTGCTGTGGACGCTCGGTAAGACGGCCGCCCTGGTGGCCACGGCCCGCAACGCGACCCGCCAGCAGGAGCGCAACCATCGCCTCGGCGAGCGGCTCGAGCTGGCTCGCGAGATCCACGAGCGCGTGATGCAGCGCCTGTTTGGCGTCTCGCTGGCGCTCAGCGCCGAGCGTTCCTTCGATGACGTGGAGCGCGAGCGCTGCCGGGTCGAAATGCAGGAGGCGCTGAGCGATCTGCGCAGCGCGCTGGAGCGCCCGCTGGCCGCCCTGCCCCAGGAGACCGGCACGACGCTCGCCGCCGAGCTAGAGCGGGTGGCGGCGGCGCCGGGGCCGCGGATCGAGGTCAAGTGGGACCCAGGCGTGACCGTCCCCGCCGATCTGGAGCCGCTGGCCCAGTCGGTGCTGGCCGAGGCCTTGCGCAACGTCGCCAAGCACGCCGACCCGTCGTTGGTCAACGTTCGCGTGGCCGGCGATGCCGACACGTTCACGCTCGAGCTCCACAACGACGGGGTCGGGCCAGGCGCACGCGGAGCGGGGATGGGGTTGCGCCTGGCCGCTTTCGAGGCTCTCCAGCACGGTGGGGTTGTCGACTTCGGAACCCCGGAGGCCGGCCGGTGGCGAGTGCGGCTGGTCGTGCCGCGGGCGCCGGGCCGGGCATGAGCCCGGCCGCCGCGTCGCAGCGCAAGTTGCGCGTCTTGGTCGTCGACGACCACGATGTCGTGCACTGGGGCTTTCGGGTTCTGCTCGGTGAGCAGCCGTGGGTGGAACGCTGCCTGGCGGCGCGGACCGGGGCCGAGGCGCTGGAGCTGCTGCGCACATTCTCGGCCGACGTGGCCCTGGTCGATCTGTTCCTGGTCGGTGAGTCGGGCGCCGACGTCTGTGCCTCGATCCGCCGGGATTCGCCCCGCACGCGCGTGCTCCTGATCTCGGGCGCGGGGCGGATGTCCCCGGCTGCGGCCCGGGCCGCCGGGGCCTCGGGCTTCGTCTCCAAGGACTGGGAGGCGAGAGAGGTGGCTCGCGCGGTGCGGGCGGTCGGCCTCGGGATGACGATGTTCGCGCCCAAATCTGAGCAGCCGGCGCCACTGCTCTCCGAGCGCGAGCGCGAAGTGCTCGACCTGATCGCGGCCGGCTCGACCAACCGCGAGATCGCCGGGCGCCTGTTCTTGTCACCGCATACGGTCAAGGAGCACACCAGCGCCCTGTACCGGAAGCTCGGCGCGCGCAACCGGGCCGAGGCGGTGCAGCGGGCCCAGCGGGTCGGCCTGCTGGGCTAGCCCGAGTCGCGACGGGTCCGCCTCAGCGGCGGCGCATCACGCGCTCGATCACCGGCAGCTTGAGAGCATGGGGGAGATAGCGAGCGGCCAGCATCGCCGTGCGGATCTGAAGCCCCGGGACCACGACCCGGCGTCCGTCCTCGAGTCCCCTGACCCCGGCCGCAGCGGTCTCCTCGGGGGTGACCCAGGCCGGCCGCGGCACCGCCTTCTCGAACGTTTGGCCGCCGGCTTCCCAGCCGGCCACGTCCCAGAACTCGGTCGAAACCGGGCCCGGGGCGAGCGCGGTCACCGTCACTCCTGCTCCCCGGACCTCGTGGTGCAGGGCCTCAGAGAAGTTGAGCACGTAGGCCTTGGCCGCCGAATAGCCGGCCGAATAGGGCAGGGGCTGCATGCCGGCGGTCGAGGCGACGTTGAGGATCGCACCGCGCCGGCGGCGGACCATCTCCGGCAGGAAGGCCGAGGTCAGGGCGACCACGGCCTCGACCAGGACCCGCACCTGCTCGAGCTCGCGCTCGGGGTCGGCGTCGGCGAAGGCGCCGCCGGTGGCAAAGCCGGCGTTGTTAACCAGTACCTCGACGTTGAGTCCGAGCGCGGCGACCCGACCCGGGAGACGCTGGCGCGAAGCCGCCTTGGCCAGGTCACAGCCGAGCCTCTCGGCGCGTACCCCATGAGCGGCGGCCAATTCCTGGGCGATCTCGTCCAGGCGGTCCTTGCGCCGGGCGACGAGGATCAGGTTGTGGCGACGCGCGGCGAGCTCGCCGGCGATCGCGGCGCCGATTCCGGCCGAGGCGCCGGTGACCAGGGCCGCGCCGGACGCGCTGGGGGCGGGAAGGCTCACGAGCGCGCAGCCTACCGGCCTCCCCCCGAACGGGGGGAACTCTGCGACCGCTCTGTACCCACGTCACACGCGCGGCGTAGGTTCTGAGTACCAATGAGCACCGCTACCGCGATCGTGTTTCCCGGACAGGGGAGCCAGACGGCCGACATGCGTGACGTAGTCGCGCGCGAGCGGCCGGATCTCCTCGAACAGGTCGTCGCGGCCGTCGGCGAGGACCCGTTTGCGCGCGCCGGCGACGGGACCCAGTTCGCCCAGCCGGCGATCTTCTGCGCCAGCCTGGCCGGCTGGCACGCCCTCGGCCGCCCGATGGGGGCGATGATGGCCGGCCACTCGCTCGGCGAGCTGGCCGCGCTGGTCGCCGCCGGCGCGCTCGCCGAACGCGATGGCGTGCGGCTGGTCGCGCTGCGGGGTCGGCTGATGGACGAGGCCGGCCGTCGGGCCGGCGACGGCGGGATGGTGGCAGTGCTGGGCGCCGGTGCCGCCGAACGGGCCCCCGAGGTCGCCCTGGCTCAAGGCCTGGTGATCGCCAACGACAACTCCCCGCAGCAGGTGGTCCTCTCCGGCGCCCGCTCCGAACTGCCCGCCGCCGTGCAGCACGCCAAGGACCTGGGGCTGAGGGCGATGGAACTCGACGTCACGGGGGCCTTTCACTCGCCGATGATGGCCTCGGCCGTGCCCGAGTTCACGTCCGCGCTCGCGGACACGCAATTCGCGATCCCGGAGGTCACGGTGCTCTCCGCGGTGACCGCCGCCCCGTTCGAGGACCCGGCCCGGGAGCTCGCCGACGCGCTGACCATGCCGGTCCGCTGGCGCGAGACGATGCTCGCCGCGGCCGAGCTGGGCGCCGGACGTTTTGTCGAGGTCGGCCCCGGCCGGGTGCTCACCGGGCTGGTCAAGCGCACGCTGTCAGACGTGGAGTTCGTCCATGCTTGAGACCCGAGCCGCCGAAGCCGCTCAGGACCTGGCCCCGGTCCGCGCCGATGTGCGTCCGGCGGCCATCCTCGGCCTGGCCACCGAATTGCCCGCCGGCCGGCTCACCCACGCCGAGCTGGCCGGGCGCCTGGGCATCACCGAGGAGTGGATCGTGTCGCGGACCGGGATCCGCGAGCGGCGCCGCGCCGAACCCGACGAGCGGCTCAGCGACTACGCCACCCGGGTCGGAGCGGCGGCGCTGCTCCGGGCCGGAGTGCCCGCCGCCGAGCTTGACCTCGTGATCGTGGCCACCATGACCCAGGATGAGCTGACCCCCAACACCGCCCCGATCGTCGCCCACGCGATCGGTGCCCAGCGCGCCGGGGCCTTCGACGTGGGCGCCGCGTGCAGCGCCTTCCTGGTCGGTCTCTCCCAGGGGACCGCACAGATCGAATGCGGCCGCGCCGAGTACGTGCTGCTGATCGGCGCTGACTTCATCACCCGGATCACCGACTACGAGGATCGCCGTACGGCGCCCCTGTTCGCCGATGCCGCCGGAGCCGTGGTGCTCGGACCGGGCGGGGGCGAGCGAGGCACGGTCGGACCGATCGTGCTCGGCGCCGACGGCTCCCACGCCCAGACGATCCACGCCAGCGTGAGCGAGCGCAAGGTGCAAATGGACGGACCCGAGGTCTTTCGGCACGCCGTCGCGCGCATGAGCCAGGTGACCCTCGACGCCGTCGCCCAGGCCGGGCTCACGCTCGCTGACATCGATCTGTTCGTCTACCACCAGGCCAACGCCCGCATCACCCGCGCGCTGGGGGAGCGGCTCGGTCTTCCGGCCGAGCGGGTCGTCGACTGCATCGAGGGCATCGGCAACGCGTCGGCGGCCACACTGCCGGTAGCGCTCGCCGCCGCCGAGGCCGACGGTCGCCTGCACCCCGGCGCCCGCGTGCTCCTCAGCACCTTCGGCGCTGGTTTCACCTGGGGCGGCGGCGTGATCGAATGGGGCGGGCGTGGCTGAGGGGCGCGAAAACGGCTGTGCGCTGGTGACCGGCGCCTCGCGCGGGATCGGGGCCGCGATCGCGCGTGCCGTGGCCGCCGAAGGATGGCCGGTCGGGGTCGGCTATCGCTCAGACCAGGCGGCCGCCGACGCCGTCGTGGCCGAGATCGAGTCGACCGGCGGCCGCGCGCTGGCCGTGGCCGGGGACATCGCCGACTTGGCGGTCGCCGATCAGCTCATCAACACAATGGAGGAGCACTTCGGGACGCCGGTCCTGGTGCTCGTCAACAACGCCGGGATCACCGCCGACGATCTCACCCCCTCGCTCGGCGACGACGAGTGGCAGCGCGTGATCGACACTGACCTGAGCGCCGCCTTCCGGCTCATCCGGCGGGCGCTAAAGCCGATGCTGCGCGCCCGCACCGGGCGGATCGTCAACATCGCCTCGATCAGCGGGTTGCGGGCCAACCCCGGCCAAGCCAATTACGCCGCCGCCAAGGCCGGCCTGATCGCCCTGACCAAGACGGCGGCGGTCGAGGTGGCCCGCCGCGGGATCACGATCAACGCCGTGGCGCCCGGGGTGATCGAGACTGACATGACCTCAGAGTTGGCGTCTGACCTGCTGGCCCACGTGCCGGCCCGCCGGGTGGGGACGCCGGACGAGGTGGCAGCGTGCGTACGCTTTCTGATCTCCGATGCCGCGAGCTACGTGACCGGCGCCGTGCTGAGCGTTGACGGTGGCCTGGCGGCATGAACAACTCAATGAATAGGAGCAGCCAATGTCAGTGACAACCGAGCAGGTCGAAGCTCGTGTGGTTGAGACCCTCGCGAGCTTCGGCCCAGAGCAGGACCAGATCACCCGGGCGGCGACCTTCGAGGAGCTCGACATCGACTCGCTTGACCTGGTCGAGCTGGCCCAGGTGGTCGAGGACGAGTACGGCGTCGTTCTGAAGGGCGACGACATGAAGGAGCTCAAGACCGTGGGCGACGCCGTCGACCTGATCGTCGAGCGGGCCGCGTAATGACTCCGGTGCCGGACAGACGCAAGGTCGTCGTCACCGGGATGGGCGCTGTGACCCCG